>JAGWRQ010000135.1 GCA_028869615.1 Candidatus Methylomirabilota bacterium
GCGCTTGATAGCCGTGGTGATGATCCCGATGCCGAGAGGTTTCGTGAGAACGAGATCATCTCCGATGAGGGCGGTTGAGTTCTTGAAGATCTTCGCAGGGTCGATCAGCCCGGTCACGACCAGGCCATACTTCGGCTCCGGGTCGTCTATGCTGTGCCCTCCGACGATTGACGCCCCTGCTTCACGAACCTTGTCGGCGCCGCCACGCAGGATATCCCCCAGAATACTCAGGGGGAGCGATCCGACCGGGAAACCGATGATATTGAGGGCGAACAGAGGGGTGGCGCCCATGGCGTAGATGTCGCTCAGGGAGTTGGCGGCAGCGATCAGGCCACAGCTATAGGGGTCGTCCACCACTGGCGTGATGTAGTCCACGGTCTGGACGATCGCCTGCCCGCTATCCAGTCGGTAGACAGCGGCATCATCGGAGGTTTCCGCCCCCACTAATATTCGGGGATCGCTAAAGCGCGGTAGTTGGCCCAGCACCTGGGCCAGATCAGCAGGGCTGATCTTGCACGCTCAGCCCGCCCCATGCGACAAGGATGTGAGCCGAATCTGTTGAGCAGTCATCATTGAGCCCTTTCAGGCGCTACTGGAGAGTATCTGGCCCGCAGACCGGCCGGTCCCTTTTGTCCCTCGCTACGCTCCAATGCTGGAATGGTCCGCTCCGCAGAAGACGCTGGACCGCTGCGGCGCCAAGCAGTCCGACCATGACTCCCCAGAGCGCTCCGCCTAGCACATCAAACGGATAATGCGAGCCGACATAGATCCGGGAATATCCAACTAGAGCGGCTCCAAGGAACCAGACTAACCCTGATCGCGAGTAAGTATAGGAGAGAAACGCCGCCAAGGCAAACATGTTGGCGGCGTGATTGGAGGGAAAAGAGAATGAACGGACACGCAAGCAGGCAGTCGCGTTGAGGACGCCACATGGTCTGATCCGTTGGAACAGATCCTTCAGGAGCTGGCTGGTTTCATCGGTGAGTAGAATCACAACGATGGCGGTAATGGCTATGATGCGATCTCGTTTGGGACGGAAGAGCAACACGTAACCAAGTAGGATGGCGGCCGGGAGGGCGAAGTTCCATTTATTGCCGACGAAGGGCATCAGGAGATCGAAGAACCGGTTCCGCAGGCTTCCGTTGATCAGGTGGAATCCGGCTTCATCCCACTCGCGCAGTCTCTCCAGCCACGGTAGCACAGACATAGTTGGTTCCGCCGTTTACTGGTCCATCTGATGCTGCGAGTGACCGACTAGAAACACGATCCCCCCCAACCCGCTACAGAGGGCCGTGACAGCGAACCAGAGTAAGGACAGGCTGAGTGCGCCGGCAGAATCCAGCCCAACCTTGGTGAAGAGGTACACGGCGCTCCCCTCTCGGAGACCCAGACCCGCAATCGAGATTGGCAACATCGAGATTACGTTGATCAACGGGACAAATAGAAAAAAATAGCCGAGAGGGACGGACAGGTTGAGCGCCTGTGAGATCAGGTAGAAGATCGTGATGATCAGCGACTGCAAGATTAATGAGAGCCCCAGCGCGAGCAGGAGGGCCGGTCGGTGAGTCCAGTACTGCTGGACCGCTTCGTACAGTCGATGAACCGCGTCGTGGAACCTCCCGAGACCTACGCCATGAAGTAGCCTGAAGAACAACGTCTGGAGCCGATCGCTCAGCAGTGAAGCGATAATGGCGATCATCCCTGCCGCCGTGCCGGCCGTCAACCAGACGATGAGCGGGTCGCCCACGTAGGCATATGCGGGGATGACGGCGATGCAGGCGATGATGGCCAGAGCGGCGTAGCCGGAGAGCCGCTCCACGAGGATGGAAGCCAGCGATGCCTCGCGTCGCTCCGTGAGGCGTGAGACCTGATACCCCCGAACCAGATCGCCACCGATAGCGGTGGGTAGCATCAGGTTAAAGAACATCCCTTCGAAGTACAGCAGGATGAGGCGCCAGAAGGGGAGGCGAATCTTTTCGGCCTGAAGCAGGTATCTCCAGCGCATCGTGCTGAGCACCTGAGCCAGCAGATAGAGGAGAATGGATCCGAAAAAGATCGGGATGCGCAGAGAGCGAAAGAGGGCGCCGAGAGCGTGCAGATCGGTCCTGGATACGAGCAGGGACAGCAGCGCGAAGCTCACGACGAGCTTCAGCCCAAGCTGCCAAGCCTTAGCTGCGGACTTATTGGCCGAGCTCATTGCTGTCCCCTTCAGTCGTGACCCCATGGATCGTCCGCTGGACCATGTAGATCGGTTTGCGCTGCGTTTCGTGATAGACCCGTGCCATCATCTCGCCGAGCAGGCCCATGCCTACCAGTTGTACCCCCAGAATGAGGAGAAGGATTGCGAGCAGCAAGAGCGGTCTCCCGCCGATCTGCTGGCCCATGAGCAGTTTCAAGCCGGCCAGATACAGGAGTAATCCTCCGCCGCCGGCTCCGACGGCGAGCCCTAATCCGCCGAAGATCTGAATCGGGGATGTGCTGAATCGGAGCAGGAATTTCACGGCGATCAGGTCTAAGAGAACCCGCACCGTTCGAACAATGGAGTACTTCGAGCGTCCGAACCGTCTGGGACGGTGATTCGTCCTCACCTCGGCGATGGCGATTCCCATCCAACTGGCGATGGCAGGGATGAACCGATGCAACTCACCGTACAGCCGGAGATTCTCTACCACTACCCGTCGATACGCCTTCAGCGTGCATCCATAGTCGTGAAGCTTGACGCCGGTTGTCATGGAGATGAGCCAGTTCGCAAGCACAGAGGGTAGCCGCCTTGAGAGAAAGGGGTCCTTGCGTTCAGCCCTCCAGCCGCTGACTACGTCGTAGTGCTCTATCAGCTCGAGTAACTTTGGGATATCGGCCGGATCGTTCTGAAGGTCCCCATCGAGAGTCACAATGACGTCGCCTGTGGCGTGGTCAAAGCCGGCGGATAAGGCAGCAGTCTGCCCGAAGTTTCGTCGGAGCACCACCACACTCCACCGTGAATCGTCCTTCACGATCGCCTCAAGGGCGGTCGTCGTTCGATCGGTGCTGCCGTCATCCACGGCGACTACCTCGTAAGGTCGCCCAAGGTCTCTCAGAGCCTGGACGATCTGGTCGTAGAGGGGACGGACGTTTTCCTCCTCGTTGCAAAAGGGGATGACGATGGACAGCCACGGCGTCCGCATCTAGTACCCGAACTGCTGAGCCGGAGGGAATCCCCGGAAACCATAGCAGCGAAAGATCGACCATGGGCCAAGGCTGTGCGATTGCCCGACCTTGAAAAGGGAAGTCGGTCGCTCCAGTCTCACCATCTCGAACGAGCGGAGAACCGCATCGGGAGGATCAGGCCGATCTGCCACAAAGATGGCGTCCCAACCTCGAATCTCATCGGTCCCTCCCCATATGTCAAACTGGTTCATTCGCCGCCCGAGTTGGATGTTGTACGTATTCGGGTGGGCCGGCACATAGAACTTCACCTCACTGGCAACCTGATACCCGTCGCTGAAAACGAACGTCGGTCTGCTTCGGCTCATCTCTTGATAGACTGCACTGACCTGCGCTCCGAGCTCCGCCCACCCTCTGAGGCGATGGGACAGATCGAGCTTGTAAGGAAGTGGCAGGCCGATGGAGGCAAGCGCGAGCGGAAAGTGACCGATGATACTGACGAGGAATCCGGTCAGCAAGGCGCCGGCGAATAGGGCGCGACTGCGCGTCCATCGCCAGGCAGAGGAACCCTGGGTAGGGGAGTCTGACCGCCACTTGGCGGCAGCTATGACCGCAGCGACATAGGCCGGCGCGGCCCAGTTCGCCTGTACCTTTGTCCATAGGCTGGTGATGACACAGGCGAGCAACAGGGGTACCGAGGCGCAAAAGAGGAAAAGCGACGTATCATCACTACGTCGGGTCAATCCGGTCCGTCCGACCCCACAGAGTCCGATCATAAGCACAACGAATAATACAGGGGTGACCACACCCACCTGCGATGCCACAAACTCTCCCAGCCTCTTCAGCGGTATTACCATCTCTGTTCTCCCTCCAAGCTGCTCCAGGAGGTGGCGAAGTGAGACGAGGTTGTGCGTCGCGTTCCAATACACGACAGGGGTAAAGAGGAGGAGTCCCACCCCACACGCGAGGTAGGGACCAGACCGTCGCATCCAGAACCGATGGTTTCTGGACAATGACAGATACAGGAACGTCTGCGGCACTATGATTGCCATCGTATATTTACTAAGCAGCCCAAGGCCGAGGCCGATCCCCGCGAGAAGCCACCAGCCGTTGCCGTCCGCCGTCAGAGCGCGGTAGATCAGTAATAGCGTAAGAGACCAGAAGAATACCAGCGGCGCATCGATCGTCATGAGAATCGATCCCGCTTCGGCGAGCGGCATGGCGGCCAGGAACAGCACCGCTTCCAGGCCGGCCCATCTCGAGCGACAGAGCCGATCTGCCAACAGGAACGTGAGCAAGGCGGTTCCGGTCGCGAGAATGACCGCCGGGAGGCGGACGAAGAATTCGGTGTCGCCCCCCAACCGGGTGGACAGGGCGATGAGATAGGCCACCATCGGCCCTTTGCTGTAGTAACTCCAGTCCGGTCGCTTCGACCAAGTCCAATAGTGCGCCTCGTCGGGCGCCAGATTGAACCGGCCTGAGCTGATGAACCAGAGGTGGAAGGCGGTGACGCAGCCAAGGAAGAGCAGGAACAACAGCGACGCCCGCCGGCAACTCTCCGGGCCCGCCCAATCCATGAACGATCTCCTGGCACAAGCGGCTTGTGATAGGGGAAGTTCAGGAGCGGCGGCGCGTTTGGAGCGTGCGATCTTTTTCCTCCACTTCCGAGGCTAGAGCCTCCTTAAAGGATTTCAGCTTATGCCGGAGGGCCTCATCCGATAGCGCCAGAATCCGCGCGGCCAGGATGCCGGCGTTCTTCGCCCCCGCCTCGCCGATGGCCATGGTTGCAACCGGAACACCCCCCGGCATCTGGACGACGGAGAGGAGCGCATCCAGGCCCTTGAGCGAACTCGAGGCCAGCGGCACCCCGATGACCGGAAGCGTGGTCTGGCCCGCAATGACGCCGGCGAGGTGAGCCGCGGCGCCGGCCCCCGCGATGATCACCTTGATCCCTCTTGCCTCGGCTTTCCGGATGTAGTCCAACGTTGCGTCAAGAGAACGATGAGCGGAGGAGATTTTCAGCTCGAACGGGATTTCGAACCGCTCCAACGCCTTGGCGGTGAGTTCCATCATCGCCAGATCGGAGTCGCTGCCCATGACGATCCCGACTACGGGATGCATTGCCATACCGTGTTGAGTGGTCACCTGTCGCTCCTTCTACTTGTGTGGCTTCTATTCAGAGTGTGGGGGTACGTTACCTGTTGTCATGAGACCATGGCGAGGGCGCGAACACCAATGTCAGTCCGATAGTGCGCGCCCTCCCAATGGATTTTCTTTACCGCCCGGTAGGTGGCGGCGATCGCTCCCCGGACGTCTCGCCCGAGGCCGGTGACACCCAGGACCCGTCCACCGCTCGTGAGGACCTGGTCGTCCGTACGGCTGGTCCCGGCGTGGAAGATCATGACGCCGGGCTCGGCAGCCGCGTCATCGAGCCCGGCGATCAGAGCACCTTGGTCGTATGGGCCGGGGTAACCTTTTGAGGCCATCACCACGCAGACGCTCGCGTCCGGCTTCCAGTCGATCGTCTGGTCCCGCAATCGGCCGTCTACGACCGCCTCCAGCAGCGGGACCAAGTCGGACTTCATCCGCACGAGCAGCGGCTGTGCTTCGGGATCACCGAGCCTGGCATTAAACTCGAGCACCTTGATCTCGCCCGCGCTGATCATCAGGCCGGCATACAGGATGCCTTTGTATGGTCGCCCTTCAGTCGCCATCCCCGTGACGGCCGGGATCATGACTCGTTCCATGATCTGCTGATGGATCGGCTCAGTGATGACCGGCGCCGGAGAGTAGGCGCCCATGCCGCCGGTATTGGGGCCCTGGTCATCATTAAATGCGCGCTTGTGATCCTGGGACGATGCCAGCGGCAGGACGACGTTTCCGTCGGTCAACGCG
>JAGWRQ010000136.1 GCA_028869615.1 Candidatus Methylomirabilota bacterium
TGTTCATTAACGTCGGTGATCTGCTTCGTGTCGATACGCGGACCGGCGCCTATGTGGAACGAGCCTGAGGGCCGTCTCATGATAATCGGCTGACAGCTCATAGTGGACGGCTTACTGCTCACCGAGATCGCTCCTTGATTCCGTGGAACGCATGTCGCCTATGCGTCATCACCGACCGTGAGTTGGGATCCGGCCTGAGCCACTTTGACATTGCGGCGCGAGCCGTGGCAGGTGGAGCGTCGATGATCCAGCTTCGGGATAAAGTGGCCGGACCCCGTCAACTCCTGCATGAGGCGCGTGAGATCGCGCAATTGTGCCGAGCGCATGGGGTCTGCTTCATTGTCAATGACAGACTGGACCTGGCGCTCGTGGCCGATGCCGACGGGGTCCATCTCGGACAAGACGACCTGCCGCCCGGTGACGCGCGCAGCCTCCTGGGTTCGGGCAAGATTCTGGGGGTTTCGACGCATTCGCTTGAGCAAGCTCTCCTGGCCGCAGAGCAGGGGGCCGATTATCTCGGCATTGGGCCAATCTTTGCGACAGCCACGAAAGCCACCGGGTACCAACTGGTCGGCTGCGACACGATTCGGCAATTGCGGGCCCGGATCGATCGCCCGATCGTGGCCATCGGCGGCATCACGCCGAGCAATGTCGGAGAGGTCATTCGGGCCGGGGCCGCTGGCGCCGCGGTGATCTCGGCGGTCGTTGGCGCTGAGGATATCACAGCGGCAACCGCCGCCTTCGTGACAGCGATTCAGCAAGCGGAAAGCGGGCACTGAGACCGTAGAACGTCATTGACAGCGATCTCTCGTTATTTCTATAGTCAGCAATAAGCTTTCGCTTGTAACTGCTTGTTGGTAGGCTGTTCGCGGGAATTCTCAACCGTTGCGCAGGATAATGTTGCCACTACCCTGATCGAGGAGGTGGGAATGAGACGGCGGTGGTTGTCGTTCTGGAACACACTCGCGCTTATCCTGCTCATCGCCGTACACGCCCATGCGGCCGGTACCATAAAAATTGGGGTGGCCGGGCCGCTGACCGGCGATCAAGGCGCCTTGGGACAGGAACTGAAGAACGGCGCCCTCATTGCCGTGGAGGAGTGGAACGCCAAAGGAGGTCTCCTCGGACAGAAGATCGAGATCGTCTGGGGTGACGACCAACACGATCCCAAGCAGGCCGTCGCGGTCGCCAACAAGTTCGTCAATGAAGGGGTCGTCGGGGTCGTCGGCCATTTCAACAGCAGTTGCTCAATTCCGGCGTCTACCACCTATCGTGACGGCAAGGTTGTGCAGCTTACCCCCGCGTCGACCACTCCGCAATTCACTGAGCGCGGCCTGTGGAACGTCTTCCGCGTCTGCGGTCGAGACGACCAACAAGGGGGTGTGGCGGCCAACTTCATCGTGAGGAAGTTGAAGAAGAAGCGGGTCGCGGTGCTGCACGATAAGACCACATACGGACAGGGGCTGGCCGATGAAACCAAGAGGGCGCTTGAGCAAGCCGGGATCAAGCCGGTCTATTACGGAGGCATTACGCAGGGAGAGAAGGACTATCGACCGGTGCTGACCGCCCTCCGGCAGAGCGACCCCGAGGTGCTCTTTTATGGCGGCATCTATCCGGAGGCCATCCTTCTCACGAAGCAGATGCGCGAGCTGGGGATGAAGACGACCTTTATCAGCGGCGACGGCGTCTGGGCCAAGGAGTTCCCCAGCATTGCCGGCAAGGCCGCGGAGGGCGCTTTTATTACGTTTACTCCGGACCAAACGAAGATCAAGGAAGCCCAGGGAGTCATCAAGCGGCACAAAGAAAAGTTTGGTACCGGGGTCGGAGCCTACACCGTATACAGCTACGTGGCTGCCACGCTGCTCTTGGAAGCGATTGCCGCAACCCATTCTACAGATGGCGTCAAGATCGCGGACCAGATCAGGAAGGCGAAATGGAAAACCGCTCTCGGACCGATCCAGTTCGACAGGAAGGGCGACGTGCTGGTATCGCCCTACGTAGTCTGGGAGGTGAAAGACGGAAAGTTCGTGGAGCTTCAGTAGGCAGGAGGTGACTCGTGACCTGAGGGGAGGGAAGGGAGCAATCTCTTCCCTCCCTTTGCGTTGAGGGGGTATGCTGCTTCAACAGTTGGTGAACGGGTTGACGCTCGGAAGTGTTTATGCGCTGATCGCGTTGGGCTATACGATGGTCTACGGGATCATTGAGTTGATTAACTTCGCCCATGGCGAAATCTACATGCTGGGCGCTTACTTGGGGATCGTTACCTTCAGCCTCCTGACCACGCTCCACCTGACATCCCCGGATTCTGGCGTGACCCTCCTCTGCATGATGATTGTGGCGATCCTCTTCTGCGGCGCCTATGGCATCACCATCGAACGTTTGGCCTACCGACCCCTGCGCACCGCTCCGCGTCTGTCGCCCCTCATCAGCGCCCTGGGGGTCTCGATCTTTCTCCAGAATTTCGTCATGCTGGCGCAGGGACCCAGGGATAAGGGATTTCCCGAACTGTTCATCCAGGGTGGGATCGACCTGCCGGGTGGCAGGATCAGCGCCATCCAGCTCTTCATCATGGCCACCTCGGTCCTGATGATGTCCGGGCTTCACCTGCTGGTGCGCCGAACCAAGATCGGGAAGGCGATGCGCGCCACGGCCCAGGATAAGCAGATGGCCAGCCTGGTCGGCATCGATGTGAACCTGGTCATCAGCGTGACGTTCCTTATCGGCTCCGCGCTTGCTGCAGTGGCCGGCGTGATGGTCGGGATGTACTACGGGCTGATCAACTTCTACATCGGCTATATCGCCGGTATCAAGGCTTTTACCGCCGCTGTCCTGGGCGGAATCGGCAGCATCCCCGGCGCGATGCTGGGGGGGATACTTTTAGGTCTTATTGAGAGCCTGGGGGCCGGCTATATCTCCAGTGAATACAAAGACGTATTCGCGTTTGCGATTCTGGTGCTTGTGCTGATCTTTCGCCCCACTGGTCTATTGGGCGCAGATACCTCAAAGCGAGTTTAGGCTAGAGACATGCGAGCCTCATGGCGTTCCGTTCCGCCGTACCGACGTCCCCTGCTGAGAATCGTCTTGACGGGCCTTTGGCTGGGGCTCCTGTCGCTGCCCCTCATGATGGATCCCGAAGCCTCGTATTTTGGTCTGGAACGCCCCCTTATAGTTGCCGGCATTGTGGCACTGCTCGGCCTCATGCAGTGGTTCGTTGCTCAATCGCGCAGAGTATCACCAATCTGGACGGAACGCCTGATGGAAGCCGGTGGGGCGACAATCCATGGCCTGATCCAGCGAATCGATCGTCGCGTACTTTATGTCCTGGCGCTCGCCGCTGCAGTTGCGATCCCCCTTGGTCTGAACCGGTATTACATCGATGTGCTGACCCAGGTGGGGATCTACGTGACGCTGGCGCTCGGGCTCAACATCGTCGTGGGCCTGGCAGGGCTTCTGAATCTCGGCTACATCGCGTTTTATGCGGTAGGGGCCTATGCGTACGGCCTTCTCGCAACCCGGCTTGACTTCTCGTTCTGGGAGGTACTGCCGCTGGGGGCGGCCTTGGCCGCCGTCTTCGGCGTTCTGCTCGGCTTCCCGGCCATGCGTCTGCGTGGAGATTATCTGGCCATTGTCACCCTGGGATTCGGTGAGATGATCCGGATCGTGCTGAACAATTGGGACAGTTTTACAGGCGGACCCAATGGGATCATCGGCATCGCGCGTCCGAGCCTATTCGGGTTCATCTTTTCCCACCCGATTCACTATTATTACCTGATCCTCGCTGTCGTCCTGCTGACCATCTTCACAGTTGATCGGCTCAACCGGTCGCGTCTCGGTCGCGCCTGGACCGCGATGCGCGATGACGAGGTTGCCGCTGAGGCGATGGGGATCGATCTGGTCAAGACGAAGCTCCTTGCGTTCGGACTTGGCGCGACATGGGCAGGACTTGCGGGCGTCTTCTTTGCGAGCAAAATGACGTTCATCTCTCCGGAGAGTTTCACATTCTTCGAATCGGTCATCGTCCTCTGCATGGTCGTGCTCGGCGGAATGGGAAGCGTACCTGGAGTGATCCTGGGAGCAGCGCTGCTGATGATCCTACCTGAGATGATGCGGCAGTTTGCACTGTACCGCATGTTGGTCTTTGGAGCCGCGATGGTTGGGATGATGGTGATGCGGCCGAAAGGACTGCTGACCGCGCGCCGGCGCGCGGTCCCACTATGGCATCAGGAGGGTGCTCGCGCCTCGGTGGCGGGCGGGGTTCAGGCCCCTTCGGCGAACTCGGGGCAGGGCGGTCCGACCTTACCCCTCCGAGATGAGGCAGCCATGATCCTGCTTGAAACACGAAAGCTGTCGGTCGACTTCGGCGGTCTCCGTGCGCTGGATATGGTCGATCTCAACGTGAAGGCGGGGGAAATCGTCGCCCTGATCGGTCCCAACGGAGCCGGCAAAACTACCTTTTTCAACTGCATCACAGGTCTTTTTGCTCCCACGTCCGGAGAGGTCCGCTATCGCGGGCAGAACCTGGTCGGCCTGCGGCCGAATCAGGTGACGACAAAGGGAGTAACTCGCACCTTTCAGAACATCCGACTGTTCCACGACATGACGGTGCTCGAGAACGTCATGGTAGGGGGCCACTGTCGGATGCAGGCCGGGGTGATCGGCGCCATCGTCAGACCGAAAGGCGTCATAAGGGAAGAAGGAGAGTTAGTGGCGAAGGCGGGTGATCTGCTTCGGTTCGTGGGGCTTGAGGAAAAGAGCGATCTGTGGGCGGGCCAGCTCCCATACGGCGACCAGCGACGGCTTGAGATCGCGAGGGCGATGGCAAGTGATCCGACCCTCTTGCTCCTGGATGAACCGGCCGCGGGAATGAATCCCCAGGAGACCAACACCCTCATGGAGTTGATCCATTCGATTCGCGCCCGTGGCATCACCGTTCTCCTCATCGAGCACCATATGAAGCTGGTGATGGGTATTTCGGAACGTGTCGTCGTTCTCGATCACGGGGTCAAGATCGCCGAAGGTACACCGGCAGAGGTCAGAGCGGATCCCAGGGTGATTGGCGCCTATCTGGGGAAAGAGTCGGCGTATGCTTAGCCTGAAAGAGGTGCATCTCCAATACGGCGCCATCCATGCGCTTAAGGGTATCAATCTTGAGGTGCAACAGGGCCAGATTGTCACGCTTCTCGGCGCCAACGGGGCCGGGAAGTCGTCAACGCTCATGGCTATCTCCGGAATCCTGAGACCGACCAGTGGACGGATCATCTTTGAGGGCGAGGATCTGACTCACCTTCCACCCCATGCCATCGTCAAACGCGGCATCTCGCAGGTCCCGGAGGGGCGGAGAATCTTTCCAACCCTGACCGTCCTGGAAAACCTGGAGATGGGCGCCTACACTCGAACAGATGCTGCGCAGATCCGTCACGACCTCGACCGGGTGTTCCAGCTCTTCCCGCTTCTTAAAGATCGTCGGTACCAACTGGGCGGGACCCTCTCCGGTGGCGAACAGCAGATGCTCGCCATCGGACGCGCCTTGATGGCGCGCCCGCGACTCTTGCTGCTGGATGAACCTTCGCTCGGACTGGCCCCCAAATTGGTGGAGACGATCTTCGAGGTGATTCGCGAGATCAATGCCCAATCTACGACGATTCTGCTGGTCGAGCAAAACGCGCACATGGCCCTGCGGGTCGCAGCCAGGGGGTACGTCATGGAGGTCGGTCGGATTGTGCTCACAGATGAGGCCGAACATCTCATGGCTAACGGTGATGTCCGAAGCGCCTATCTTGGGGAGTAATCGCCGGACAAAGCCGGCTTATCCTGCAGCCTGTGTCGTCCTGGCTCTCCTGGTGCTCGCTGTGCTGACTATTCCGCAGAAGTCAGCGGCAGGCGACACGCAGAGGGTTCCCGACATTACGATCGGGATCGTGGGTCCGATGTCGGGTGATCTCGCGCACCTGGGTCGCGATGTCCGGGAGGCAGTCGCGCTTGCTGCCGAGGAGTGGAACGAGAAGGGAGGCATCCTGGGGCATCGCATTCGACTGCTG
>JAGWRQ010000137.1 GCA_028869615.1 Candidatus Methylomirabilota bacterium
GAAGCTGACGGCAGATCCATCTTCGCTCCTCGGATCTTAGATGAAGGATCTCTTACTTGGCCAATCTGAAAGGGATCCAGTTGGACCATGCCTTGCGCGCGCCGACCTCCCGGTTGCCGCCGTCCCACACCGCAAATGCAATGACGGTTTCGTCGCCAGGCTGAAGACGAGGTTGGTTCTCATTCACACCGACCAACGGATGGGTGATGACGACCCGCCAAGCGCCGTCTCTCCACTCACCCTTACCGTCCGCCTTCTGGTCGGGGTGAACGGTCATGGTGCCCCACCCCTCCGCCGTTTGATCGAGAACAGGCGATTGTCTATGGCGTGAGATGGGGTTATCGACACCTAAGGCTCCCGTATACGGTCGGACGTCAATCGCCTTCAGCGCTTGGTCAGGGTAGATATCCACCAGAGTATTGGGGTACAGGTCCCGCACAGTCGGCTCGCCCTTATCGACATCATGCTGGAACGCCGCCCGCCATTGCCAGATACTCACCCTTCCTCCGGGGTTCCCCATCATCGGGCTGGGCAAGGCGTCTGTTCTGTAGTGAACCGGCAACTCGACGGCCACCTGGTCCCCGAACGTATCCGAGACAATACGGTCATTCTTTGTAGGATCTTTCCATTCCAACAGGATCGCGAGCCATTGTCCGTTGTGGGCGGCCTTGACGCTGAGCGACGTGACTGACACGTTGGGATGCTTGGGGATGGCGATGACCTGCGGAAGCATCGTCACGTTGACTGCCGGCGCCCGCTTCCAGAACGTTGCCTGGAGATTCGACAGATGACCTTGATCTTTCACGCGGACCGCTTGAAGCAGTTCCGCGCCGGAAGGATCGGCTGCCAACGCGAGACTCAACGTCAAGACGGCGACCGTTACCGTGCCGAGGCGATAACGTCTGTTCATAATCCCCTCACTCACGAGATATTGGTGCGGAAGGTTTGAAACCGTTCGTCGTAGGCGGCTCGGATATGAATAGGTTCATTGATCGGTACCCGCGCCACCTCGGTGCCCTTTTCGTCGTAGCCGATCGCGTGGTTGCCCTCGACCTTATAACGGTGGATGATCTCCGGGGTGCTGCCGAAGAGGAGGAGCGCGCCCAGTAACTTGAGATTATCGGAGGCGCTGCGGTAGGCGGCGATGGCCTCCTCAACGCCCCAGCCGAACATTTGATACAGAAAGGCCGCGGGCACATGCGCCGGGGGGATGTAATACACATTAGGCTCCAGACCGAACTGCGGATAGAGCGGCTTGGCGATCTTGACTACATGGATCAGGTAATCCAGGGGGTTGTCTTCCCTCGCCTTGTCCGGTGGTGAGATGAACCCTTGCAGACGAATCTTGCCGATGCAGGTGATGGCGCATTGGGTCTGTCGTCCGTTTTCGACGGCCGGATAGCAGCCGATACACTTCTCCGAGACGCGGGTCATGGAATTGAAATAGACCTTCTTGTACGGACAGGCTCTCACGCACTCGCGGTAGCCGCGGCAGCGATACTGGTCCAGCAGCACGATTCCGTCTTCCTGGCGTTTGTAGATCGACATGCGAGGACAGGCGGCCAGACAGGCCGGGTAGGTGCAATGATTGCAGATGCGCGGCAAGTAATACATCCATTGCATGTGCGGCATTTGCAGGAAGGCGCCCTGCGACATGTTGCCGTAGGAGTCGTCCTCACCCACGTTGGGGCTGGCATAATCCAAGTCGTCAGGCAGATACCCGAGAATCCGTTCCCCGCTGGGCGCAGCTTCGAACAGGGTCTGCCCCTGGTAAGGAAAAGCTTGCATGTCCTGCAGGCCCAGCTTCTCGAGGGTGCGAACGTCCCATCCCAGGGGATAGTACCCGTACGGCTTGGTCTCTACGTTGTTCCAGAACATATATTCCTGACCACGTCCGGGGGTCCAGGTCGTTTTACAGGCCACCGTGCAGGTTTGACATGCGATGCACTTATTGGTGTCCATAATCATGGCAAACTGCTTATGGGGCCTTACCCCCTCATACGGATACTCCATCTCACGACCGAGCTGCCAGTTGAATACCTTCGCCATGGTTTCCCCTTCCGATGAGGGATGGTGGGATGTCTTTGCTACGCTTTGGTTACTCTGACAAACCCGCCTCTCAGGTACTGCTTCATTGCGTCGCTCTCGGTGCTCGGCCGAAGCCCCAATGTCACCGGACGCCACAACCCTTTGCCACCGAGACCCCCATCCTCGGCCTTGGTGAATTTTGCGAGCGACTCCCTCGGAGCGCTGGTGACACAGTGGACGTCCACGTTGAACCCCCTGGTGAGTTCGTGGGTCCACGACTTACGGGAGATCAGCGTGTGAGTCTGGTGCGTGGGTTTAAGCCAGGTCCTCGTGAGGCTCTGATGGCCGCCGTACCGAAACAAGGCCTGATAGTTGGTTTCGGCATTCTTCGCGATACCGTCCGGTCGCGTTTCGTGCGCCTTGACCGAACCCGGTGTCGCCATGTAGCCGTTGAACCACATACGTGTGATGCCTTGTGGGGTGCCCGGGTAGTAGCGCGCGCGCGCCAATAGTCGGGCCACCTTGTACTCTTCCTTTCGCTTTGGGTCATTCCAGCCGCGAAAGGGCTGCTCCTCCGGATCGCCGTCGATCCATACATAGTCCCCATCCTGAATTCCCATGGCCTTGGCGTCGTTAGGATTAATGTCCACATACATCTCGCCGGTGTCGGGCATTCGTTTATCACGCCGGTAGATATCTCCGAACGGTCCGAAGAGCGCGGCCATAAAGTCGGTGTCGATCGGCATGGTGTGAGCCCCGTGGCGGTACTTTGGCGTATGGAAGACATGGTCCCAGCCTCGATCCTTCAGCGGGTGTGTCGAGGCAAGCAACCGTGCGACGGTATAGGTCGTATTGCGCATCTGGCGGGCGGTGTGGCTGCGATCGTCCGGCGCGATTCCCCAGTCCTCCGGTCGCTTGGGTCGAAGGGCCGGATGAGGGGCCGCCGCGATACTGCAAGGATCGTAGAAGGTGGCCTCTGACGGCTCGCGATGCACGATCAGGTTTTCTCCCGCGTCGATGAATTCGGGCTCCGGGCGGTAGAATTCCAGGCGACCCGTTTTGGTGTACCAGGGTTTGGATTCCTGTACCTGCTCAAAGCTGTTGATGCGCGGGTAGGTCCGCGTGTTCAACAGGGCCGGGATCCCGACCTTCGCCAGCTTTTCCAACTCTTCGAAGCGATACCCTTTCAGCGGCGCAGACCCGTCGATAATGCGTTGCAGATAGACCTCGACGCGGTTGGCGGCGATGAAGTGCCACATCTGCTCGAAGCGCGGATCGCCGGTGAGTCTGCCGAGTTCGCGCGCCACCCCCAGGTAGGTGTCGTTGTCGGACACGGTGGTGAAGGCGCGGCGAGCGGGCGTGCGTGGGTAGGCCTGAAGAAAGGGATTCGTGTTGGAGGCGGTCATGTCGGGATACTTGAACTCCATCCACGAATCCACGCCGTAGACGATATCGCTGAACTCGCATGAGGCCGTCCACCACCAATCGTTGTAGACCACCAGCTCCGCGCGCGGCAGGGTGTTGAACACGACATCGTAAAAGCCTTTCTGGTTGCCCAAGCTGGAGTTGGAGTTGACCTGCCAGATGCTCTTGGTGGGCGTAGGTAGATGGGCGCCCGTGGTGATCTTTTTGTTGCCCGCCTTCATGATCCGCTCGCCGTTGGCCCAGTAGTGCATCGACTCGGGCCGAAGGTAAGAGCGGGTGGTGACCGGACCGATGGGATCCAACTGGGGACGGAACGGATCCTCTATCGTCCAGCGACCGATTCCGGAAAACAAGGTGTTCTTGTAGGTGCCGGCGTAGCTGCCGATATTCCCCCCATGGCGACCCAGGCTGCCCGCCAGCGCCAGGACCAGGAAGATGGCCCGGTCTTTGTTATCGTTGTTCCAGAACTGGTTCGGCCCCATGCCGCAGGCGATGAGGGTTTTGCCGCCGCTGGCGGCGATGTTGCGCGCCAACGTCAGGATCGCGTCTTTCGGCGCCCACGTGAGCTGGCTGCACAACTCCGGGGTCATATTGGCGTTGAGGTACTCCTGGATCAGATCAAAGACCGGCCTCACCACGACCTTTTTGCCGTCTGCGAGCGTGACTTCAAAGCTTCCCGAAAGGGCCGGATCGATCCCCAGCTTGGTGAAGTGCGCGCCAAGCTCGTCATGGCCTACGGCCACGGGCCGATTGGCGCGCGCGTCCCACATGACGGAATCGGCCAACTCGGGTACCAGATACTCCGGCACCTGCACGCCGTTCTGTTGTAAGGTGGGCGGTGGCGTTTGTCCTTTAGGCACCACCTGAGTCCAGTTTTGCCAGATCTTCTCCTGATGATTGGAAAAAAGATCTTTGGCCAGGAGGCGCTGCAGTGTATCCATCCGCACCAGTGTAGGCAGATCGGTGAACCGCTTGACGAAGTCGGCGTCGTAGCGCTGTTCGGCCATCAGCACCTGCGCGAGACCCAAGGCGAAGGCCGGATCCGTGCCCGGTCGAATGACCACCACCTCGTCGCATTTGCTGGCGGTAGCGGAGTACTCGACGGTCACGGTCACGGTTTTGACACCCTTAAGCCGCGCCTCCGTCATCCAGTGGCTGTCGGGCATCTTGGTGGTGATCCAGTTCATTCCCCACATCACCACCAACTTGGCGTTCTCGACATCAAACAGCTCGAAGTCATTCGTCTGGTCGCCGGTGACCATCGGATGCCCCGGCGGAAGGTCTGTGTGGAACGAATAGGAGTCCCATGCGCCGGCCCCTCTGGCTTCTTCGGGACCGACGCCGCGGATGTGGTGGTCGAGGAGCGCCATGCTGTTGCCCATGCGGAATGCCCCGAAGATCCGCACGGCCCCCTGCTTGGCCATTCCTCCTCGAAATTTCATGACGCGGGTTCCGGCCCCGCCTACTTGCCCAACCATATCGGGGTCGTAACCCTGGGCCAGCAGGTACGCCTTGCCCCGCTCGCCGGAATAGGTACTGGCGATGTTATGCAAGGTCTTGGCATGGTAGGCATAAGCCTCCTCATGCGAGACCCGAACCCAATGATCCCAGCCTCGTCGCATCAGTTCCGCCGGCGCCGCCCCGGTCATCGGATCGCGCGGGAACCCCTTGTCCACCCACTCCTTGAACCCACGGCGGATGAAGGCCCCATCGATGCGGCGGTCGCCATACAAGCGACGGGCCAGGACCAGGCCCTTCTGGCAGCAGCGCGGGTCCCAGCGATGACTGGTCTTGTTCCCATATAGATCGGTGGCCTTGCCGTAGCCGTAGGTGGGCTCGATCCGGACCAAGACGTTGTTCTTGACAAAGGCGTTGAGCAGGCAGTTGTGCGTGTCGTTGGGACAGCAGAGAAAGACAAAGGTCTTGTCATGGTGGAAGATGTCGCGGTAGATCCGCTCCCAGTCGCGGTTGGGATACGCGGCCAGAGGATTGGGCACCGACACAGGGGCCAGGTACCGGTACTGCGCAAACAGATCGTCGGGAACCAGCGCTGTGCCAAGTCCTGCTATACCGGCCAGCTTGAGAAAGTCGCGCCGCGAAAGTCTGCGTGTCATGGTCACCTCCTTGGGTTGAAATCACCCGAATCGAACAGCGCCGTGACACGGCCTCCCGGACGCCCCAGTTGCTGATGCAGGAATCAGCCCCGCAGGCGCTCGCGTTGTCGGTCTCACCGGTCTCAAACAGCGTTCCGTGTTACGGGGTTCTCGTCACTGCAGCTTAAAGACCGTGCCGTTGCTGACCCCGCCGCCAAACGTCGTCGTCCCATACAGCGCGCCGTCCGTCCCCTGGAGCAGGTCGTCCTGGGGGCTGTTGCCGTCGGTGCTCCCACCCGCGAAGCTGTGTAGGAGGGTAAAGCCGCTCCCGTCGGTGTTCAGCTTGAAGACCGTGCCGCTAGAACTGGCTCCGCCATTGTACGTCGTCCCATACAAGGCGCCATCCGTCCCCTGGAGCAGGTCGGCCTCGGGGCTGTTGCCGTCGGTGCTCCCACCCGCGAAG
>JAGWRQ010000138.1 GCA_028869615.1 Candidatus Methylomirabilota bacterium
TCTTTGGTCGGGGAACCGGGGCTCTACTCAACGGCGAACTCGAAGGGGGAGGTAAAGGCCTGCTGCCGGACACACCCAACTGGGCTGTAGGCGTGTCCATCACCTTTCCGGTTTTTGACATCTTCGCGATCCGTGCACGCCGCCAGATCGAGGCAGGCAATGAAGCCGCCGAGCAGGCGCGATACGACCAGACACTCCAGAATATCAAGGCTCAGGATGCGCGGGCTCGGGCTCTGATTGAGGGCGCGACGCGCAAGGCGGACACAACGCCGATTCAACTTCGGGCAGCTACAGAGGCGGAAACGCAAGCGCGGGAACGATACAAGTTTGGCCTGACGACGGTCATCGAGGTTGCTGAAGCCGAGCGATTGCTTGCCCAAGCTGAGGCCGATGATGCCATCGCCAGAATTGGTGTGTGGCGGGCGATGCTGGTTACCGCGAAGGTTCAGGGTGATCTCCAGCCTTTTCTGCAGCAGTTGAAGTTGCCGGCAAACGGGGGAAGGTGATATGTGGCTCATCAATGCCGCGATGCGGCGTCCGATTACAATTCTGGTTGCGGTCATCAGTATTGCTTTGTCCTCGATCCTCGCGCTCACGCGGATGCCGGTGGATATCTTTCCCAATCTCAACCTCCCAGTCATCTATGTGGCGCAGCCATATGGCGGGATGGATCCGGCTCAGATGGAGGGGTACCTGGTCTCCTACTATGAGTACCACTTCCTCTACATCACCGGCATCGAGCATGTGGAATCGAAATCGATCCAAAACGTTGGCCTTATCAAGCTCTATTTTCATCCCGGGACCGATATGAGCCAGGCCCTGGCGCAGACCGTTTCTTACGTGGAGCGCGCGCGCGCCTTTATGCCCCCCGGGACTGTTGCGCCCTTCGTCGTGCGCTTCGATGCGGGCAGCGTACCGGTAGGCCAACTGGTCTTTTCCAGCGGGACGCGAAGCGTCGGTGAGGTTCAAGACCTGGCCCTCTTCCGGGTGAGGCCGATGTTCGCCACATTGCCGGGGGTCTCTGCCCCGCCTCCATTCGGCGCCAGTCAGCGGACGGTGGTGATTCGGGTCGATCCTGATCGGCTCCGCGGCTATCACATCTCGCCAGAGGAGGTGGTCAAGGCCCTGGCGGTGGGTAACACCATCCTCCCCGCGGGCAATGTCAGAACGGGCGACCTCAATCGTCTGGCGCCGCTGAACTCAGTCGTGTCTAGTATACAGGAGCTGGGGAACGTGCCGATCAGAACGGGCGCGAGGTCACCCGTCTTCATACGGGACATCGGGATGGTTGAGAACAGCACCGATATCCTGACCGGGTATGCGCTCGTCAATGGACGCCGGACCGTCTACATCCCCGTCACCAAGCGAGCCGATGCCTCTACGCTGGACGTGGTGAACCGGGTGAAATCAGCACTGTCGCGAATGCAAGCCGTGCTCCCGGACGACATTAAGGTCAGCTTCGAGTTCGACCAATCGACGTACGTGAAGAATGCCATAAGAGGGCTCGTGACTGAAGGGGCACTTGGGGCGATCCTGACCGGGTTGATGGTCCTCCTCTTCCTAAGGGATCTGCGAAGCGCCTTGATCGTTGTCACGACCATCCCGTTCGCGCTCCTCGCGGCGTTGGTGGGGCTCTGGCTGATGGGACAGACGGTGAATATCATGACCCTCGGGGGTCTCGCGCTGGCCATCGGCATCCTCGTTGATGAGGCGACCGTTGCCATTGAGAATATTCACACGCATCTCGCGCGCGGGGAGGACTGTGCCTGTGCTGTGATCGATGCGGGTCGAGAGACACTCACGCCTCGGCTGCTGGCGATGGTGTCGATCATCGCGGTGTTTGTGCCCTCCTTTTTCATGGTCGGCGTGTCGCGCGCGCTGTTTGTGCCGCTATCACTGGCCGTCGGCCTTGCCATGCTGGCGTCGTATCTCCTCTCCAACACCCTTGTGCCGGTGCTCTCGACATGGCTCTTGCGTGGACAGCGTGTGGGAGGTCATACTGAACCTTTCTTCCACATGGTGCAGAAGGCTTATGAACGGCTTCTGGAGCGCGTATGGCGCCGCCGATGGACGATTTTGGCCTCCTATGCCGTGATCACTATTGTTGGTATCTTTCTGATCGGTCGACAACTCGGGACCGACATCTTCCCGACTGTCGATACTGGGCAGTTTCAGCTTCGGCTCCGGGCCACGACAGGGACACGCGTCGAGCGAACCGAGGAGATTGCGCTCAAGGCGTTAGACGCCATACAAGCCGAGGCTGGTCCGGACAATGTCGCTATCACCCTTGGGTTTGTGGGCACGCAGCCACCAAACTATCCCATCAACACCATCTATCTCTGGACGAGTGGACCGCACGAGGCTGTCCTGTCGGTTGCCTTGCGGCGAAACTCGCACATTCGTCTCGATGAGTTCAGAGAGCGGCTGCGTCAAAAGCTGCCGGCTCTCCTCCCTGGCACGACCATCTCCTTTGAGGCTGGCGACATCATGGGCCAGATCATGAACTTTGGCGCACCGACGCCGATTGAGGTTGCCATCAACGGTCCAAACCTTGCTGCGAATCGGACGTTCGCCGAGAGGGTGATGGCAGAGGTGAAGCAGGTATCTTCGCTCCGAGACCTCCAGTTCGGCCAACCACTCGACTACCCGACCGTTGACCTCACGGTGGACCGAGAGCACGCAGGGTGGCTTGGCATCACGGTTGAGCAGGTCGGACGATCCCTGGCGGCAGCCACTTCCTCCAGCCGTTACATCCAGCCGAACTATTGGCGCGATCCGACGAGCGGGGTTGCGTACCAGGTGCAGGTCGAGATCCCTCAGTCGCGGATAAGGTCCATCGAAGACATCGAAAGTATTCCAGCCATGCCCAATGGCGCGGCAGGCCCGCTCGTGAGGGATGTGGCACAGGTCAGCTATGGCACCATGCCCGGCGAGTACGATCGTTACAACCAGCAGCGGATGATCACTATCAGCGCCAACACTGCAGGGAAAGATTTGGGAAGTGCTGCCAGCGAGGTAGCCGCAGCCATCCGGCGGGCTGGCGATCCGCCTCGCGGGGTGGCCGTCGCTCTACGCGGCCAGGTCCCCCCGATGCAGCAGACGCTTTTCGGCTTGGAGACGGGGCTGGCGCTTGCCATCGTGGTGATCTTCCTGCTCCTCACTGGCAATTTCCAGTCAATGCGCCTGGCCTTCATCGTGCTCTCGACGGTCCCGGCCGTCATCCTGGGCGCGCTGATCGCATTGTGGATCACGGGCACCACACTGAACGTGCAATCGTTCATGGGGACCATCATGTCGATCGGCGTCTCGGTCGCCAACGCGATCCTGCTCGTCACATTTGCTGAGTACTACCGACGTAGGGGTCAGCCTGCAGACGTAGCAGCAAAGGAAGGCGCCAGGAGCAGACTCCGACCGATCCTGATGACCAGCATGGCGATGATTGCGGGCATGATCCCCATGGCGCTGGCGCTTGGCGAAGGGGGAGAGCAGACGGCTCCTCTGGGTCGGGCGGTCATAGGCGGGCTTGCCGCCTCCACCCTTGCGGTGCTCGCGATCCTTCCGCTAGTCTTTGCGACAGTGCAGCGCCGGGCCAATCGAACGACAGCCTCACTGCATCCCGATGATGTGGATAGGTGAATGGTAGTGGGTGGAGCGAAGCGCTCCTCCTAATATAAACTGGGGGTTAGAGGAAATGCAGATGACCCGAAGGCAGATCGTCCTTGGTGTGAGTATCGCCATCGTGACCACCGCGGTCGTCTCCTGGCGCCTTGTGAGGAGGAGCGGGGAGGCAACACAGAAGCAGATGACTCGACCTGCGGCAGAGCCGTTGCCCCAGATGCCAACGATCCCGGTTTCACCGGTGGTGTCACAGCAGCTACATCGGCAGATTTTGCTACACGGTGATCTTTTAGGCTATCAGGATGTAGCCCTATATCCCAGGGTGCAGGGGTTTGTAGAATGGATCGGTGTAGATCGGGGCTCTGTGGTCAGACAAGGTCAACTACTCGTCCGCTTGAGCGCGCCAGAGATGGTGGCTCAGCTCAGTGAGGCGGAGGCCAAGGTCCGGGCCGTTCAATCGCAGCGACTGGAAGTAGAGGCCAAGCTTGCCGCCAATGAGGCGACCTATAGACGCCTGAAGGCTGCCTCGGCCACGCCTGGAGTGGTGGCTGGAAACGATGTTGAGGTCGCCCAAAAAACGGTGGAAGCGGATCAGGCGCGCGTTCAACTCTGGAGGGAGAATGAGCAGGCCGCTCGTGAGGTAGCTCGTTCAGTCCAGGATATCGGGTCCTATCTCAAGATCACTGCACCATTTGATGGCATCGTCACAGAGCGAAATGCCCATCAGGGTAGCCTCGTCGGCCCATCCGGTACCCCTGCGGCTCAACCGATGCTGCGGATTCAACAGGTCTCTCGGTTGCGCCTTGTCATTGCTGTGCCAGAGGGCGATACGGCAGGCACCACCCTCGGCACCAAGGTGAATTTCACTGTGCCAGCATCTCCGGGCGAGACCTTCAGCGGCGTCGTTGAGCGGATCGGGCACTCACTAGACGAACGGTCGCGAACGATGCCTGTTGAATTGGACGTGGCGAACCGGGCTGGTCAATTGGCGCCCGGCATGTTCGCGGATGTTGTCTGGCCGGTGCGGCGGCCGCAGCCAACCTTGTTTGTTCCGCCATCCGCCGTCGTCACCACAACCGAGCGAACGTTTGTCGTTCGAATTCGCGACGGGGTGGTGGAGTGGGTGGACGTGCGGCGCGGTGCAGCAATGGGCGATCTGGTTGAAGTGTTTGGGCCTCTTGCGCAAGGTGACCAGGTCGTGCTCCGTGGCACAGACGAGCTTCGTTCAGGGACGCGCGTTGTTGCCCAGCAGGCCTCCACGGCTCGATGAGAGTTGGGCGTGAGGGGACCTGTGACTGAGGGAAGCCCGGTCTAAATGGGTAGTGATGATCTACGCCAGCATCGCAAGCAGCGGGACGCTCCGCCGCGATCCGCAGCGAAGCCTTGAGGAAAAAGTATGAAGCTCGCCCATGACTGAAGAGGGTGCAGTTAGCGGTAGCTTTGGGAGGAAATGATGAAACGAAAGATCTGGTATCCATGGGGTCTTTGCTGGATTACCGTTGTGCTGATCGGATTTCTCAGCGGGGCCTGTGGGAAGAGTGAGCAGAGCGTCCCCAGCCCGCCCATCGCGGTGACCCCGGCTGGCGAGTGGCGAACGTGGAACTTCGATCAGGCGCCGGTTGATCAGCTCCCTTCAGGAGTTTCAGTGCGGCAGACCGGGAGCGGCACGCTGCCCAAGTGGGAAGTATTGGCTGATCTTACAGCGGCAAGCCCACCAAACGTTTTGGCCCAGCGCTCGCAGACGAACTCCGGCGAGCGCTTCAACTTAGCCGTCATTGAGGATAGCGACTATCAGGACCTGGAGCTTGAAGTAAGGTTCAAGGCGGTCGAAGGCTCGGAAGACCGAGGAGGAGGGCTGATCTGGCGCTACCAGGACCCGGACAACTACTACATCGCCCGGGCCAACCCACTGGAAGATAACTTCAGGATATACAGGGTCGTCCGGGGTGTGAGACGACAGTTGGCGAGCTCCTATTTCAAGGTGACGAGCGAGGTCTGGCACTCCATGCGGATCGTGGCTCAGGGCGATCAGATGGAGTGCTTCTACGATGGCAAAAAGTACCTTACGGTCCGCGATCCGACGTTCAGACATGGGAAGATCGGCTTATGGACGAAGTCCGATGCGGTCACGTATTTCGATGACCTGCGGGTCAGGCCAATCAAGTAGCCTTCATCCGAGCTTAGTAAGGCGCTCCAATGGTCAGGATGTGGACTCCCTTTATCCAGCTCTGCGCCGTAGGTCTGCTGGCCAAGCTCAGCTATCAGATGGCCAGGAGCCCGGTCCTGCCTCGCTTTGCCCAGGACCTCGGCGCTGCGCCCGAGCTGATCGGCCTGATCGTGGCCGC
>JAGWRQ010000139.1 GCA_028869615.1 Candidatus Methylomirabilota bacterium
ACAACCTTAAGCCCCTGCATGCGCGCTTCCCGCGCAGCTACGACCGGAAGCGGGCCTCCGCCGGCTATGATCCCCAGACGTTCCATGAAATTACCGTTTCGGGTTTCGGGTTTCGAGTGTTGAGTAAACAACACAACTACCCGGCTTACAACTCGACACTCCGGACTCGCAACTCGATACTATCATTTAACGGGCGATCCCTCTTGCCGATGACTTGATGAAGTGCGTCAAGTGATCGATCTCCGGACAAGAGCTCACCTCCGATACAATCCTCTCCAGAGCCTGGGACGTATTCAGGCCGGAAAGGAAGAGCAATCGATAGGCTTGCTTGAGGCGAAGCACCGCCTCTTCAGAGACACCATGGCGTCGAAGACCCACCGTATTCAAACCATAGCACTTGGCGCGGTTACCCTGCGCCTTCAGGAAGGGTGGGATGTCTTGCAGCACCGCCGAGCAGGCGCCGACCATAGCGTATTGTCCGATACGGACGAACTGATGGATTCCCGCTTGCCCGCCGATCACCGCTCGATCTCCGACCTCGACGTGACCGGCCAATCCGGCTTGACTGGCGACCACGACGTCATCACGTAAGATACAATCGTGCGCGATGTGCGCATAGGCCATGATGTAGTTCCGGCGTCCCAGCACCGTAGCGCCTCTGCCTTTCGAAGAGCCCCGATGGACCGACGCAAACTCCCGGATGACTGTTTCATCATCGATCACCAGCCGAGTCCTCTCACTTCTGTCCTGAAAGATCTGGGGCGCGGCGCCAAGAACGACATGAGAAAAGATCTGGCATCGTTTCCCGATCTCTGTGATCCCCTCAATGAGGACATGCGAACCGATGACGGTCCCGGACCCCACACTGACATCGGAACCAACGACTGAAAAGGCGCCGACGCTGACATCCGGCTCCAGTTTGGCCCCCGCCGCAACAACTGCTGACGGATGAATCTGTGTCATGGCTCCCCCATCGCTACGGGAACACCGGGAGGAAGGTTCGGTGATTCCCGGTCAACGACAATGCACGACAACTCGGCCTCCGCAGCCAGCTTGCCCTCCACTAAAGCCCTGGCTTGCATTCGACAGTTACGGCTCCTCAGCTGAAGCAGCTCGATCTCGAATCTGACCTGATCCCCCGGCAGCACGGGCCTTCGAAACCTGGCTCGGTCGATACCGGTAAAATACAGGAGCTTCTTTTCGGCGCTCACATTCAACGTCCGCATCAACAGGACACCTCCAATCTGCGCCATCGCCTCGATCACCAGCACTCCCGGCATGATCGGATGCCCTGGAAAGTGACCCTGAAAGAACGCCTCATTAATGGTCACGTTCTTGAGCCCCACTACCCTCTTTCCTGGCTCGACCTCGAGGATCCTGTCGACCAGGAGAAAGGGATAGCGATGTGGAAGCAGTTCCTGAATCTGTTGAATATCCATCATCTGGGTCCCGCCTCGGACACCGATTGAGGGGGCGGCGGCGTGTCCCGCCGTTTCCCAATGGCGCCTTCTAACGATGCCAGACGGGCCTCAATGCGCTTGAGCGCCATCAAGAGTTGGGGAATCCGATTCACCGCAGCGACGCTGCGCTTGAATGCGAGATGCGGCACAGCAGGAGAACCCAGGAAGACGCCTCCCGACGGAATGCGCTTGGCAACTCCAGCCTGCGCTCCCACGGTAACATCATCGCCGATCTCGACGTGATCGACGATTCCGACCTGACCGGCCAGCGTCACCCGGTCGCCGATCTTCACGCTCCCGGAGATGCCGCTCAGGGCTGCAATCACTCCGTCTTCTCCCACAACAACGTTGTGCGCGATCTGGACCAGATTGTCGATTTTGGTCCCACGCTTGATCCTCGTCGCTCCCATCGTCGCCCGGTCAATGGTGACGTTGGCGCCGATCTCCACATCATCTTCGAGAATGACCCGTCCCACCTGCGGGATCTTGATACGGACCCCCTGTTCGTCCCTCAGATACCCGAAGCCATCGCTACCGATCACGGCCCCGCTGTGGATAATCACTCGATCGCCGATCTCGACATCTTCTCGGACCATGACCTGCGGATAGAGCCGGCAGTCAGCACCAATGCGAGAGCCTTTTCCGATGTAGACCTGGGCGCCTACGACGCTCCTCCTGCCGATCGTCACGTCTGCCTCAACGACCGAGAGCGGCCCGATCGCAACGTCCTCTGCCAAACGTACACTCTCGTGCACGATGCTGGACGGGTGAATGCCCGGCATGGCACGGTCCGGGGTGTAGAAGAGACGGAGCGCCTGGACAAACGCCAGATACGGATCGTTCGTCAGCAGCGTCGGTTTCGAGCAGGGTGGGCTCCCCTCACGTATAATGACGGCAGCGGCCTTGCTCGCCTCCAGCTTCGGCAAATCACGGGGGTTCACCACAAAGGCTAAATCCCCCTCACCAGCCTCGTGCAGTGAAGCGAGATGATGGACCTCGATCTCACCGTCACCGACCAGCCGACACCTCAGCTTTTCAGCCAGTTCCCTCAGTTGCATCACGACAACTACTTTTTACTTCTTACTTCGGCGGGTATTGTAACGTTCGAGAATCTCTTTGGTAAGATCGGCCGCATCGTTGCCGTAGATCACACCGCTCTGTCCCTTCTCAACAATGAGGGTATACCCTTTCTCTTTGCCATAGTCCCGGATCAAAACCGTGAGATCCTTAAGCAGGTCGTTCACCAACTCGCTTTCCCGCTTGGCCAGGTCACGGTTGACATCCTCGGTTATTCGCTTGAGATCACGAAGCTTGCGTCGAATCTCTTCCTCTCTGTCCTTCTTTGCTGTCTCACTCAGGGCGGACGCCTGTTTCTGGAGGTCCGCGTCCATCTGCTTAATCTCGGCCTCTTTCGCGCCGATCTCTTTCTGTTTCTCGGCGGCCTCCGCTTTAACCGTATTCATTGCAGCCTGCCCCTCTTTTGACTGCGTGAGAACCGCCTGAAGGTCTACAAACCCGAGTCGTGACGGGGGATCGGCAGCCCAACTTTCGCATGCCATTAACGCCCACGCAGCGGCTACGCAGAACAGCCACCATCGCCAACCGCTCATTACACGCACCATACGTCGTTTCCTCCTGATGCTAAAACGTCGATCCCATCGTCAAGTGCACGGCGCTACTCGCCTCCCCTGCCCGCTTGTCCAGATTGAGGCCCCACTCAACCCGCACCAGACCAAATGGGGTGGCGACGCGAACTCCGGCCCCGGCAGTCGGTCGCAGATCTAACGAGAGGCTTTCCCCCTCGGCAAAGACATTGCCTGCATCGAAAAAGACCATGCCTCTCAGCCCTAATGGCTCATAGATGGGAAACATTGCTTCGTTATTGAAATAGATGGCCTTGTTACCGCCGATCCGTTCATTCGTCGCCGGGTCGACAGGACTCAGCGTGAACGTCTTGAATCCTCGAACAGTGTTGGTGCCACCAAGCCAAACCCGTTCCTGAACCGGCAGCTTCTTCCCGCCAAAGGGCTCCGCCAGAATCAAATTCCCCCGGATATGACCGATCAGTCTCCAGACCAGCGGCTGGTAGTAGCCCAGATCGAGGTTGAAGCGATTGAACTTGTTCTCCCCGCCCAGAAAGGTCTCGGCAATCTGATACGTTGCAGTCCCATTGAAGCCTCTGCTCGGATCACGGGGATTGTCTCTGAGGTCTAACGAGAGGCCAAAAGAGACCCGTCCGGTCGTATTCGTCCCTTGCTGATCCTGAATGAGCTTGGGCGCATTCGGGATGAGATTAAAGATTCGGTCCGATTCATACCGATAGCCCAGCGAACCGAACAACTCCTTGTAGAGTCGCCGGCCGAACGAGATCGATCCGCCCCTGGTGTCCTGATCAAAGCCGATCTGGTTGTTGAAGAGCAGGCGCTGCGAAAAAATCGACAGGTCAAGCGAAGTCTCGGTGTCCAGGATGTGTGGATCAAAGAAGTCTATGACAGCCCGAATCGCCCTGGAGCCCACCTGCCCTGAAAGCGTAACCCGCTGGCCCAGTCCGAGAAAGTTATCCTGGGTAAGAGAGCCCGAACCTATGATCCCATCGGTCGAGCTGAAGCCGCCTCCGAGGCTGAAGGAGCCGGTCGGCTTCTCCTTCACCGTCACATCGAGATCCACCCGATCCTCGGCTGTGCCCCGACGGGTCTCGACCTTGACATCCTCAAAGTAGCCAAGGTTGGTCAGCTTCTGGCGACCGCGCGCCAGGAGACGGCTATTGTACAGGTCGCCCTCGTTCAGGGAGATCTCCCGTCGGATTACTTTGTCTCGAGTCTTTGTGTTGCCTGAGATCTCGATCCGCTCTACGAAGGCCTGCTTACCTTCACTGATCTCCAGACCCACATCCACGATATGACTCTCTCGATCGGTGCCAATGGCCGGGGCGACATCCGCAAAGAGATAGCCGCGCTCCGAATACCGGTCAGTAAGGGTGAGTATGTCCCGCTGGAGCACCTCCCGGCTAAAGATACCCTGCCTGGCGATCTGAAGCGGCTTCAACACCTCCTCGGTAGAAAAGACGGTGTTGCCGGTCACCTGTACCTCCCCGACCCGGTACTGTGGGCCCTCTTCCACGCGGATGCCGATCTCAAGCTTCTGCTTCGCCTCAACCACCCGGATCTCCGGCTCCCCCACTTTAATATCGAGATAGCCGTTATCCAGATAGAACGCCTTGATCCGATCGAGATCGCGTTGCAACTCATCGCGTTTCAGCGTCCCAAAAAAGAAGAACAGGTACAGTTCCCTGGTGGCCATTCGCGCCTTGATCTCCTGCTCGCTTAGCCCTTTGGCTCCAAGGATCCGAATGGTAGAAATCTCAAACTTCCCCCCTTCTGTGATCTCGAAAGTGATCGAGATGTCCCCCTCCGGGGTCTTACCGGTCTGCGGGAGAACCTTTGCCTGATAATATCCCTCTTCTTCGTAAAACTGTCGGACCTTCTCCACATTCGCTGTCACTGCCTGCGAATTGAATATCCCGCCCTCAGCCAGCGTGAGTTTCTCTTTGATCTTATCGGTAGCAATCTGCTTGTTGCCTCGGATCTTCACTTCCCGGATGGTCGGCTTCTCGGTAAGGATGAAGGTGATTTTCAGACCTCCTTCAAAGACTTCGGCATCGACAGCGACATCGTCGTAAAAGCCCAGTCGGTAGACCGTTTTAACATCCTCCCGAGTCTTTTCCAGAGAGAACGGCTCCCCAACCTTGGTCTTCAGCTTGAATCGGATCGTCGCCTCGTCGATCTTGCGGCTTCCCTTGATATCGAGCTGTTTAACCAGCGCCTGTTCCTGGCCGTAAGCTTTGCCAAACGCGAACGCCAAGAAAAAGAAGAGAGAACTGGCGGCGAGAACCTTTACGCTGTTTGCGAAGGCTTGCACCGAACGCTTTCACTCCTCGAATCTGGACGGGGGGATGATCTGCGCTCAAATTAAACGCGTCAATCTTACCACCTTTGCCGCGATAACGCAAGGAGAAACTCGCCCGGATGGGCTGTAGTGAATAGAGAGACGAGCCGGAGTGAAGTGAGGCTATTTAGGGGCTTCGAGGAGACTGACCTCTTCGAATGTCAAGGCATCTCCCTCCAGTTTTACCCTGAGAGTGCCTCCCTCTGTAAAGCGCCCCCTCAACACCTCTTCGGCTAATCGGTCCTCCACATAGCGCTGGATAGCGCGGCGGAGGGGCCTGGCGCCAAGGGTCGGATCAAAACCTCGATTGATGAGAAAATCTTTCACGTTCTCATCGACCGTCAGTGAGATCTTACGCTCCGTAAGCTGAAGCTGAAGGCGGGCGAGCATCAGATCTACGATCTTGCAGAGCTCGTTTTTGCTCAACTGGTGGAAGACGATCACCTCATCGAGTCGGTTGAGCAGTTCGGGATTGAAGACCCGTTTCAGTTCGCCCAGGACGGTGTCCTTCATTTTGTCGTACGTGACCGCCTCATCACCG
>JAGWRQ010000140.1 GCA_028869615.1 Candidatus Methylomirabilota bacterium
TCGATCTTCTCGACGCCCGGCACACGCTTGAGGTCTTCATCCAAGACCCCACGGGTCTGCGCTCACCCGCCTCAGAGGTAGATCGGAACCTGATGGTCCACAGCGAACTGGAACAGCTCTTCGAGTGGGGGGAGTCCGTACGGCTTCACGTGCTGCCGCAACTGTGGCTTGATCAGAACCGTGGCATCGAGTGCCAGGACAATGCCGACATCGATACCGGATTCCTTCGCCCCCTTCGCCACAAAGAACGGCATCGCCGCCCGCGTCGAGTTGTCGTACCCATAGGTCGCGGTGATCAGTAATCTCGCCATCGCTCTCTCCATTCTGTCTTTTGGTCATCAGGCTCTTTCCGACTCACAGGTTGAGGCGCGGGCTCGCTTCCCACTCCCGGACTGCGCGGGTCCATCGGCAGAATCCACAGGAAGATGAACCGGCCGGCGTGGGGCCGCGAAGGGTCGTCACAGCGTCTCTGACAAGCGCTTCGGCGGCTGTCGGATCGGTCGGAACTTCCTGGACGTCGACCTGGAACTGAATGAGGCCGTACTCTTTCACTTCGACGGGATAATAGTAGATCAGATAGGCAAGGCGTTTGGTCTTGTGGCCGTTGCTTTCAAGCAACAGCGTGTAGAGGTTCATCTGGTCCTGGTAGAATGCGTGGGTGTCGTTTTTCGGAGCATATCCCCGGGTCTTATAATCCAGCGGGTAGTAGAAGTCGGCCTCGTCCACGAGGCACTCGTCCAACGCGCCCATCACGTCAACGTCGGTCCAGGCCGTGACATGACGGATCCCGCGTCTCCAGTCACGCCATTGATCGATCGTCCGCGCGTCCGGGAGCAGTCTCCCAGGGAGCTTGCCTTTCACTTCAGGCGGCAGCTCACCACAGTCTCTGAACCGGTCGAAGTACCGTTTGAACTGAAGGTCCAGTCCGCCAGGCAGACTCGGAAAGATCGTCTCAGGGCGCTTGATCCCGGCATTGATCTCCAGCCAGAAGCAGCGGGGGCACTCGCGATACAATCCCAGACGGCTGTTAGATAAGGTGAGGCGCTTCATGCGCCCTACCCCTCCAGCAACTGGTATTTCCCGAGAGCCAACGATTCTTCCGGAACCAGGACGATCTCCCCGCCATAACTCTGCTGGAGCGCCTCAATCACCTCGCCATCCTCAGCCTGAAACCAGCCGATGAGGTCGGGATGGGCCCGAATCCGGATCAGGGAGATCCGCTTGCGGGATAGCCGCCATTCCACCTCTCGAAGGACTTGATGGGCGATGGACGGAGTCGAACGGATGTAGCCAAGACCGCCGCACGCGGGGCAGGACGCGCTCAGGGCTTTGTTCAACCCTTGGCGGACCCGTTTCCGCGTCATCTCAACCAGGCCCAGTTCAGACAACAGTGAGACGTTGGTCGGAGAGCGGTCGGGCTTCAACACCTCCTTGATCTCCTGCAGCACCCGATCCCGGCTCTCCTGCCGAGCCATGTCGATGAAGTCGATGATGATGATCCCACCCAGGTCTCGTAAACGCACCTGGCGCGCGATCTCCCGGGCCGCCTCCAGATTGGTCTTGAGGACCGTTTCTTCAAAATCGTGCTTGCCGACATACTTGCCGGTGTTGACATCAATGGAGACCAGCGCCTCTGTCTCCTCCAACACGATATACCCTCCAGACTTCAGCCATACCTTGTGTCGCAGCGCCTTCTCGACTTCCCGTTCGATACCGAACGACTTGAAGATCGGCTCGTCCTCGGTATACAGAAACAGATGCGACTTCAACTCAGGATGCAGCGATTCGGCATATTCCAGACACCGCTCATACTCCGTCGGACTGTCCACCACCAGGCGGACTACCTCCTTCGTGAAGAGATCGCGAAAGATCCGGAAGATCAGATCCAGGTCCTTCTGGACTAATGCCGGGGCGGTGAGTGTTTCGGCCTTGCCCTTGATCTTTTTCCAGAGCGATCGGAGAAACTCAAGATCGGCCTCGATCTCCGCCTTCCCTTTACCGATCCCGGCGGTCCTGACGATCACCCCCTCGCGGTCCGGGTTGATCTCCTCAATGATCGCCTTCAGCCGGGACCGTTCCGCTTCGTTCTCGATCTTCCGCGAGACCCCGACGTGCTGCTCGGTGGGCATATAGACCAGGTAGCGGCCGGGCAAGGTGATGTGCGAGGTAATGCGAGCGCCCTTGGTCCCAAGCGGCTCACGGGCCACCTGCGCGACGATCTCCTGCCCCTCCTTCAGGAGTTCCTCAATACTGGCCTGTTGGCGGCGACCTCGAGAGAAGGTCGGTCTCGGCTCCTCGGAGGCAGGTTCGGCAGGCTCGCCCTCCTCCCCGATGGTCAGCAACTGCTCATACTCCTCCACGTCCTCGAAGATGTCCCGAACGTACAGAAAGGCGTCCTTCGCCAGACCCAGATCCACGAAGGCCGCCTGCATCCCTGGGAGAATCTTCAGCACGCGCCCTTTGTAGATGTTTCCGGCGATGCTCTTGTTCTTCGAGTCGTCGATCAACAACTCGACCAGGACACCGTCCTCCAGGACGGCCACCCGGGTTTCCACGATAGAAGAGTTAACGATGATCTCGCGTTTCATCAGTCGCCATCCAGGACCAGGTCGGTTCTCGCCACACACAGCTTCGCTTCCCACCCATCATACTCCCCGTCGAGCGTCTCCTGCAGCAGGTGGGTCATAATCGCCTGTGGTCGCACACCGATGCCCTGGCCCGTCCTCAAACGAAGGTCCCAACAGAGTGTCCCTTCCTCTTCCTGCAGCGCCGCTAACCCCAGGATCTGCGGACGGGCATCGATCTCCACCCGCCCATCCTTCCGCTCCACGCTGACCAGAATGCTGGGCCGATCCAACCACTCATCGCAGAACGCCTGAGCGCCGAGTCGCTCGCCGATCTGCTTGGCACAGCCATTCAGCGGCAACGAGACGCGATAGACGGCCTCTCGCGCCAACGCCGTGAGCGACGGCGCCGTTAACGGAACCTCCCAGGCCCGAAGCAATTGCAATCCGTCCGCGAGGCAACGATTGACCCGCGTCGTCAACTCCTCCGGGGCCATGGCCGCGCGCAACTCGATATCCCCCAACTCCTGCCGCCCCTCGACCCCCACCGGCAGCGCGAGGGCACACGACAGTTTCGGCTGAGGGTTGAACCCCTGCGAGTAGGCTACGGCAACCCCGGCCCGACGCAGCGCCCGGCTGAGCGCCCGCATCACCTCCAGGTGCGAGAGAAACCGGAGTACGCCGACCTTCTGAAAGACAAATCGAATGCGCTGCACGGGCGCTTCGCTTGAAGTTTCGGGCTTCGCGTTTCGGGTTTCGGGTGCAGCGCTTTGGGCCGCGCACGTTGAGCCCGAAACTCCAAATTCGGAACTCGAAACCTTCATTCCGACTTGCTCGGCCCAGGTCGGCCAGTTGGGCATACAGATCTCGCCGCAGGCCGTGCAGGTGGCCGTATGGCAATCGACCGTCCCGCGTGCCTCCAGCGCCTTCTTGTATTCCCGCTGCAAAAACGCCTTGCTGACACCGGTATCGATGTGGTCCCACGGCAACGGCTCATCCAGGTTGCGCGGCCGGTTGGCGATGGCCTTCGGATCGATCCCCGTCTCCTCGAAGGCCTGCATCCACCGGTCGAACTTCAGGTGTTCGGTCCAGCCGTCAAGCCGGCACCCCAGCTCATAGCCGCGCCGGATGGCCCGGCCCAGTGAACGATCACCCAGGGAAAAGACCGCCTCCAGAAACGAGGACCGGACGTTATGCCACTTATACGAGACCTTGACCTCCCGCAACTTCCGCCTCAGGTAGTCCTGCTTCTCCTGGAGCAGCTCCATGGAGTCCTGGGCGAACCATTGGAACGGGGTGTGCGGCTTCGGCACGAATGGGGAACTGCTGACGGTCAGGCCGAAGCCTCTCGCCGACTCGGCCCGCGCGACCCGCGCCGATTCCCGCGTAATGCGAACCAGCTCGTCCAGATCCTCCTGCGTTTCGGTCGGCAGGCCGATCATGAAATAGAACTTTACCGATTCCCAGCCGGATCTGGCGGCGTTCCGCACGGCCGTAAAGATCTGCTCCTCGTCGAACCCTTCCTTGTTGATCACCTTCCGAAGCCGCCGGCTTCCGGCCTCCGGCGCGATGGTGAAGCCGGTCTTGCGAACCCGGCTGATCTCATCGGCCACCTGCGGAAACCGGTTCAGGGTTTCAACCCGGAGGGAGGGAAGCGACAGCGAGATTTTCTCCGGCAGGAGCGTGTCCATCAGTGAAGGCACCACATCGGGAAGGACCGTCAGATCGGCGATGCTCAACGAGGCAAGCGAGACCTCTTCGTACCCCGTTTCCCGAATCGCCTGCAAGGCCAACCGGCGGATCTCCTCGGCCGATCGCTCCCGGAGCGGCCGATACAGATAGCCCGCCTGACAGAACCGGCACCCCTGGGTGCAACCCCGCATCACCTCGATGCTCGCACGGTCGTGGACGATCTCCATGAAGGGGACCGGGAAGGCGCCATAGTCGATCCCATTGAGATGAATCGCCGTCCGCTTGCGGATGGTCTCGCCCTGGTGGAGCGCGGGGACGTAGCAGCCCGGGATCCGGGTCCATGCCTCAAGGAGCGCGTCACGCCGCCCGCCTGATGCCTTCCATGCGGCCACCGTCTCGCAGACCTCGAGCACGACCTCCTCACCGTCGCCCAGGACAAATAGGTCAAAAAATTCAGCGATCGGCTCGGGATTGAAGCCGACGGACCCGCCCCCGATGACGAACGGATCGCCCTCCCGCCGCTCGGCGCTCTTCAGCGGAACGCCGGCCAGGTCCAGCATGTTCAGGATGGTGGTGTACGACAGCTCGTACTGCAGCGTAAAGCCGATCAGGTCGAAATCGGCCAAGCTGTACCCGGACTCAAGGGTACAAAGCGGAATCAGCCGCTGCCGCAGGAGCATCTCCGCATCGGTCCAGGGCGCATAGACCCGTTCCGCCATGAACTCCGGCCGCCGGTTCAGGATCTGGTAGAGGATCTTCAGGCCCAGATGGGACATGCCGATTTCGTACGTATCGGGGAAGGCAAGCGCAATCCTGACCGCTGTCTTGGCGGGGTCCTTCTTGACGGCGTTCCACTCCATTCCGATATAGCGAGACGGTCTGCTGACCTGGGGCAGAATCTCGTTCATCATCGCTTGCCGGAAGCTACGCACCAGAGCGCCTCTCCTTTTTCTCGCGCGGTTCACGCCGTATCGCGCAAAATCATACACGAAGGCGCTCTGAAAGGCAATCTTGTGACGATGGGAGCCGGAGTGGCACGTGAGAGAAAGGGAGCAAGTGGACGATAGTACGCTCTGTGTCGTTACAGATCGACCAGACGATTCTGAAACGCAAACCGGACCAGCGCGGCGCGGTTGCCGCCGATGCGAAGCTTCTTGCGGATTCGCGCGGCATGGTTCTCAACGGTCCGAACGGATAGTTGAAGCGCTCCGGCGATCTCTTTGTCGGGCAAACCCTGTGCGATACGCTGGAGCACCTGAGTCTCGCGGGACGTCAGACGCGCGCCCGAGCCGCTGTCCGGCGGCCCCTGTGCACGCTGGGCTACCCGATCTTCGATCCGCGGATAGACAACGCCGGACGTCGCCAGGCTCTCCTCGGACGTTCGATAGTAGATGGCGAAGGCGCAATTGCACGGCGGCGTCCCCGAGCATGCGCTCACACAGACCTTGACGTCGCCGATCGCCTCCGCTATGGCCCCACCAAAGAGTCCGGAACCGAACTCGCACAGGTACGATCCGGATTCATTCGACTCCGCCAGCTCGCACCCCAGCACAGCGATCCGAATCACGCCTTC
>JAGWRQ010000141.1 GCA_028869615.1 Candidatus Methylomirabilota bacterium
GGGGCGGTTGCTACGACCCTGATCGCCGGCGTTCACCTGATTAATAAAGGACTTGCCCAGCCGCACGGCTCCCTCACGCAGATGCAGCGGATGCGCCTGGGCAAACGGACCAATCCCCGGTTTGCCCTGATCAAGGAGGTAGTCCCCCTTGCGAACCTGGACGATCTGGTCTTTGGCGGGTGGGATATCTTTCCTGAGAACGCCTATCAGACCGCGTGTCAGGCCGGGGTGCTGCCTAGGGAGCTGCTGGACCAAGTGAAAGATCGACTGGAATCCGTCAGGCCGTGGCCGGCGGTCTTTGAGCAGGCCTATGTGCGGAAGCTCTCGGGACAACACCTCAAGTCCGGCTCGAGCAAGAAGCACCTGGCGGACATGCTGATCGAAGATATCGAAGCGTTCCGCCGGAGGGAGGGGATCCAGAGAGCCGTGATGCTCTGGTGCGGATCAACGGAGGTCTTCACGCAACCGGCCCCGGTTCACGAGACGATCGAGGCGTTTGAGGCCGGCCTGAAGACGAATGCTCCGGAAATCTCCCCGTGTATGATCTATGCCTATGCCGCGATCTCCGCCGGCGTACCGTTTGCGAATGGATCACCCAGTCTGGCGGTCGATATCCCGGCGCTGGTCGAGTACGCTCGTCGGCGCCACGTTCCGATCGCCGGGAAGGACTTCAAGACGGGGCAGACCTTTCTGAAGACCGTGGTCGCGCCGGGATTGAAGGCCAAGATGCTGGGGCTGACCGGCTGGTTTTCTACCAACATCCTCGGCAACCGGGACGGCGAGGTGTTGGATGATCGGGGATCGTTCAGAACGAAGGAGGTGAGTAAGGGCTCGGTGTTGGGCGCGATTCTGCAGCCGGAGCTCTATCCTGAGCTGTATGGCCAGGTCTTCCACAAGGTCCGAATTGAGTATTATCCGCCTCGGGGCGATGCCAAGGAGGGGTGGGACAACATCGACATCTTCGGTTGGCTCGGCCAGCCGATGCAGATCAAGATCAACTTCCTGTGTCGCGATTCCATCCTGGCGGCGCCGGTAGCCCTGGACCTCACGCTGTTTCTGGACCTGGCCCAACGGGCCGGATTATCCGGCATTCAGGAGTGGCTCTCGTTCTACTTCAAGTCTCCGATGGCCCGAGCCGACCTGAAGCCGGAGCATGACCTGTTCATTCAGCATCTGAAACTGACAAATACGTTACGCATCCTGGTCGGGGAGGAGGTACTTGACCACTCCGGACTCGACTATTACGAATCCGGGGATGCCTATCGAGCAGGCATGGGCGGGGCGTGAGGCAGCGCGGCTACCTCGACCCCTTCTTTGCCGTCGGTCCCAACCCCTCCGACTCCCGCTTGAGCCGCATCTTCTTGACGAGGGCTTCGTACGACTGGTCCCGGATGACCTTATCGAACTGTTTTCGGTAATTCCCCACGATGCTGACCTCGTCGATCACCACATCGTAGGGCACCCAGACGTTGCCTCGATGAAGGAGGGTAAAGTCGACAAAAGTCGGCTCATTCCGCTTCGAGAGGAACTTGGTCTTGACGATGGCATCCTGCGTATCGGTCTTCTCCGAGAGATAGGTCACCCGCTGGTCGCCAAGATGATCGACCACTAATGTAGTATAAGACTCAACGAACAGATCCCCGAACAGCTCAATAAAATCCTTTCGTTCCTGGGCTGATCGCTTGGCCCAGTGGTTAGCCAGAGAACGGCGCGCCATTTCCTGCAGGTCGAACCAGCGCAAGATCCGCTCTTTGACCATCGACTTCCGCGCCTCTTCCTTCGCCTTTTCCTGTAAGGCAGGGTCTTTCACAATGGCGGTAAGCTGATCCAGCTCGGTTTTCACCTGATCGGTTGTGTCGCTCGCGAAGGCGAACGCTGCAACGATCACCAACCCCAGAGCTAAGGCTCCACTGACTACCCCCCTTCGCACGGCCAACCCTACGGCATCTGACATGTCACTTCTCCTTTGTGTTGAGTACCGTTTCCGTTCTATGTTCTAAGTTCCCGGTTACACACGTCCCGGTACGCCGTCAACCAGGCACTCGGAACTCGGAACTCGGGACCGATTTTTTCGACGGGTGTCTGGCGACAACAGTGAGGAGGGCCGGCAATACGATCACCGAGACGACCAGGACGGCCCCAACCCCCAGCGTCACCAGCAGGCCGATACTGAATGCGCCGCGGTGATGGGCAATGAGGAGGCTGCCGAAGCCGATCATGGTTGTCAGCGACGAGAGCGCGACGCCCTTCCCGATGCTGTTTGGCAGCACGGCCGCCTCTGCCTCCTCTCGAAAGCGATGAATGATCAATAGGCCGCTCTCCACTCCGGGCGCCACAATCAGCGGGATGATAATCAAGTTGGCCAGGTTGAATCTGACCTGAAAGAGATGCATCAGGCCGGCAGTCCAGATAGCTCCAATGAGCAGTGGGACCTTAGCCAGTAAGAAGTAGCGCAGGTCGCGCAGGTTCAGCAGGAACAACGCAGCCACCCCGATCAACGCATAGATCCCCACGCGTTGGTACCCTCGCCTCATCGCTGTGATGACTTCATAGCCTCTCACCGGGTCGCCAACCGCATCAGGATCCACCGATCTCAGGTCGCCCACGAACGCGGTCTGCAAGGCCAGCTCCCACGGGTCGCCTCGCGGGTAGACCCGAATCAGATATGAACCGTCCCGCCCCACGAACTGCTTTTTCAGGTCGTTCGGCACATCATCGAGCTTAACCGGACCGGAGGCCACCGCCCTGGCGAGGAGCGACACCTTGTCATAGAAATCCTGGAACAGCTTGCCCTCAAAAACGGTAAGTCTTCGTTGGATCTCTGTGTGGTCGCGTTTCTCCAGTTGCCGCTCGAACTGATCGATCAGGCTTCGCACTCGCGCCATCTCCTCCAGAGGCGGCTCTTCCTTCCCCTTCCACTTCTCGGCGTCCTCGGCCGTCAGCATCTTGGCCTTCACCCGGTGTAGCGTATTCAGCAGCCCGTCCAGATCGACCGGCGCCGGCCGAGGAAGTTGCGCCAGGTTCACGCCGCTGAGGACCGGTCTGAGCGCGCGAGCCAATGGGAGCTTGCGCTCCTGGTCTTCCGGGATGACCATGGCGATACTCTCCACCTTGCCCACCGAGGGAAGGGCTTCGAGGGCCTTAGTCTTCGTTCTGACCTCTTCGAGGCTTTTGGCCAGGACCACTCCATAGATGGTTGAGCGCTCAGACTGCCTGATGATCTTCAGCTCCCAGTCCACCGACTCGGTGCCTTCCGCCTGAAGCCGGAGAACGTTACCGTCGAATTCCAGACCGCTCATCGCATACAGGGCCAAAAGCGTCCCCGCCGCCGACAGGAAAAGGACAGTGCGGGGGTGACGGTACCAGAATTCCATAAAATCCGGGGGCCTCGGCAAGTGCGGCAGCGGGAAATGGGCTTCACCGATCTTCACTTCAATAGAGTGCCCTTCGATGGACGCGCCAGCGCGTCCCGCCGAAGTACTCAGGGCGGGTTGCTTGTCCCACAACAGCAGCAACGGTGGGAGGACGACAAAGGTCGAGACCAGCGTGATCAGCAGGCCACAGCCCGTGATCAGGCCCAACTCCTGTAACACACCGATCCCCGTAAGGATAAGCGTAAAAAGCGCCACGGCGGTTGTCAGCGCGGCATGGAGGATGCCGGGACCGGCGCCCTCAAAGGCCCGCTCCAACGACTCCCGGATGGCATAGCCGACGCCCCGCTCCTCTTCGTACCGGGCCAGGAGATGGATGCCGTAGTCCATCCCGATCCCGATCAGCATCGGCGCCAAGATCATTGACAGCATGTTCAGATGGCCGACTGTCACAGCCGAGAACCCGAAGGCCCAGCAGACCCCCATGATCAACGCGATGGTGCCCATCAGAGGCCTCATCACGCCGCGAAAGACCACCACCAGCAGCAGGGCCACACCGGCGAGAGAGATGAAAGTCATCAGACCGGAATCCCGCTGCGCCGCGACCACCTCATCGTACTCGAGGGCCGGGCCGCCCGTCACCCCGGCCTTCACTCCCGGATACTGCGGCTGCAGCAACCGGATCTCCCGTCGGATCGCGTTAATCGGCCCTTCGAACTTATGCAGGCTCTTTGTATCCGCCCTCACGGTGGCCAGGACAAACAGAAACTGTTTGTTGTCGGACCACAGGTAGCCTTCCCGTTCGCCATTCTCGTCGGCCTCGACCATGAACTGCTTCCACGGTGAGATATAGGTCCGCGGGGCGGCCGCCCACGCGTCAAGCTGTGTGAGCAGCGCAATAAGCGGCTGCAGCTCTACGGGCTTGACCTCGCCCCCTTCCTCTTCGTCCAGGAAGCCGGTGAACAGGTGACCGACCAGCGCCGCGCTGATCTCCCGGTGGATGAGTTGAAACAGGCGGTTCAAGCCCGGCTCGGCCGACAGCTCTTCCAGCAGCGAGGCATGTTCCCGAAGCTTACTTTGCAGATCGCTGAGTTCCTTCGGGGTCAGGTACATCAGGAAATGATCTTCCAACGATGTGAGGTCGAAGCGATAGATTACCTCCTCAATAGTCGGCAACGCCTCCAGCCGGCCGGCAAGGACCGTAGCGTAGCGCTTGGCCTGTTCCTGATCCTTGGCCTCCACGACAATGACCACCCGGTCCGGATCACCGAACGCCCGGTTGTAGCGCTCCTGAACCTGGCCGACCCTGCCGCTGAGGGGGGACAAAGCCTCGTGTGTGGAGGTGAAGCTCAGCCGCTTAATCGATATCCAGACTGAAAGCAGCGTGAGCAGCATCGCCGCAACCAGAGTGGTCCTGGGGTAAGCGAGGACCGTATGGGACAGCAACTTGCGGAGACTCATCCGGCAGGCCTCACGTCCGACAGTGTATTCCTAATGAAGGGCATCTGCGGGATCATCCGGCGATCAAAGCGGTCGAATGCCGCTTCCCCGAGCGATTCGATCGACCGCCAAGCGTGCTCAACCTGCCCCAGAAACTGATCCAATTCGACACCGGACCGATCCGGACCATACCTCTTAACCTTTTCAACCCCTTCCTGCAGGAGCGAAACGGCGCCCCTGAGGTTGTTGTTCTCCAGGTGATGAAACCCGACTGCAATCTGGATGAGCCCCTGCAAGAGCAGGCGTATCCCCTCCTCTTGCGTCAGCCATACCGCCTCCAGGACCTCGTGCACTTCGAAGAAGAGGCCCTCGTTGAAAAGGCATGCCGCCTCCCTTAACGCTCGCTCTATCGGAGAAGCAAGGCGAGTCTGACGCCATGACAGGATCTCCAGCGCCCGGCAGTAGGCGTCGATCCTGCTCATAGCGGTGAAGAACTCTCCTTGCAGTTCGTCCCCAGGGGCTAGCCGCGTCACCCCGCCTTTCAGTGTCACAGCACGCAAGAGCTGAGCAGCGACCAGTTCCTCGATTACCACCTCTCCGGACACCTTAATGCCCACCGTACCGAAAATCCCCTCTGCCGTCTCGATCAGAGTCTCACGGTTGATCTCAGCCTTCGTCTGTACTCCAGTCACATGCCCGAACGAACGCAGCAGATATAACGGCGCGGCCTGGTGCCTCGCTTGGAGCGCCTGCTTCAACAGTTCGCTCAGCCGGTCGCGGAGCTCAATGCTGCGAATCGGCGGCGGAATAGTTCCCATCACCCATCCGGCGGCCTGCTTGGACTGGCCTCTGGCGCCCAAGCCGTTTCAAGCGCCTGGTGACTTCTGTTTGGCCATCTCCTCTTCGCGCAAGGTACGCCG
>JAGWRQ010000142.1 GCA_028869615.1 Candidatus Methylomirabilota bacterium
CCTGGCCCCATCGATTCGCCCTGGCGACCGCGACATCAACGTTGTTGTTGATCTTTGTAGGCGGCCTGGTTACGAACACCGGAGCGGGCCTGGCCGTGCCCGATTGGCCGACCACGTTCGGGCATAACATGTTCCTGTACCCGTGGTCGCACATGGTGGGGGGGATCTTCTACGAACACAGTCATCGGCTGATCGGATCTACCGTAGGACTACTCACCCTGGGTTTGGCCCTGGTGCTGTGGTTGAAAGAGTCGGGAAGATCGGCCCGGTGGCTCGGAGTTGTTGCCGTCGGTGCGGTCATCATTCAGGGAGTGCTTGGCGGCCTTCGGGTGATTCTGGTGTCGGCTGGAAGCGAACTCGCCCTTATCCATGGTCTGGTTGCCCAAGCCTTTTTTGCCCTCACAGTTAGCGTGGTAGTATTGACGACTGCTGAGTGGAAACACAGGCCCAGGATGGTCGTAGTTGCTGATGCCGGAGCGGTTCAGCGTCTCTGCCTCCTGACAACCGGTTGTGTATACCTCCAGATCTGCTTCGGAGCTTTGCTGACACATATCGGCGACTGGACCTTGGCTCATCTGTTGGGTGCCGCCCTCGTGACTATCCATATCTGGCGACTGGCGACACAGATCTTGAAACATCACTCGGATCAAGTAGGGCTCGCGAGGCCTGTTACTCTCCTGGTCGGCTTGTTGGGGTTGCAACTTTTGCTGGGTCTCGGGTCGTATGTGAATCGCTTTACCTCATTCGAAATCCCTTATGCGATCTTTACTCGGTTGGCGCTTCCGACTGTCCACCGGATTACCGGGGCGCTGATGCTGGGAGTCTGTATCGTACTGACGCTACGAGCCTATCGGCTGCTGACGTCGCGGCAGGCCGTAGCCGGCCGGGTATTACTCGCCGAGCGGGTGCGCGCATGATGCCCACATCTCACACAGTAGGTGCCGAGTTTACGCGCGCATCCAGGCGAGCGGCGGATTTCGTGTCCTTGGCGAAGCCGCGTATCCTGCTGATGGTGCTGCTTACCACAGCCACTGGCTGTTATCTTGGTTTTGGCAGCACGCCAGACTACGTGGCACTACTACAGGTGCTTGCCGGGACAGCGCTTGCTGCGGGCGGCACCCTCGCGCTGAATCAGTTCCTCGAGCGCGACCTGGACGCGCGGATGGCGCGCACACAGCTCCGGCCGTTGCCGGCCGGCCGGCTACAGCCTGCAGAGGCGCTCCTGTTCGGAGTGGTGCTCGTTGCCGCGGGCTTGCTGTACCTGACCATCGCGGTCAACGCCTTGAGCGGTATAGCGGCGGCGGTAACCATGGGCAGCTATCTGTTTCTCTACACGCCGATGAAGCGAAAGACCGCATGGTGCATTGTTGTCGGAGCGGTACCCGGGGCATTGCCGCCGGTGATCGGCTGGGCGGCAGCCACGGGAAGACTTGGCATTGAAGCGTGGGTACTGTTCACCATCCTGTTTGTGTGGCAGCTTCCTCATACGTTGGCCATTGCCATGCTGTATAAGGACGATTATAAGCGGGCAGGGATTCGACTCCTCCCCGTGATCGATCCGGACGATACAATGACGAGAAGTCAGATTGTCTGCGACTGCCTGATCTTGCTCGTGGTGAGCCTATTACCAACCCTCATTGGATTCGCCGGCCCAGTCTATTTCGTGGGCGCATTGACGCTAGGTATCGGTATGGTGGGATGCGGGATTGCGCTTGTCCGGTGGCGATCCGCGACAGATGTGAGGCGGCTGGTGTTCGCGTCGCTCGTGCACCTTCCGGCCCTACTCTTGCTGATGGTGCTGGACAGAGTGCCATTGTAACGTCAGCATCCAGCAAAACTGGCGCGATGACCTCACGCCTGACGCTGGTAGGGAATTTTTTCTTGACAAGCTCTTGACGATGCGTACAATGCCTTTTCGGACCACCATGGCTCACCGAAGCTGCTAGCTCGCCAGCTCTTTCTTCGGTACCGCCGATATATTCGGTTTACTGCTGTCATTATAAGCTAGGGATGGGTGTGCGCCTGCAGGGCGTGTCGATCGTGGTGCGCTGGCGGTGTGCGCGTGTGGGTCCGGCGAATGGAAGACAGTGTTACATATTGTTGTGAAAGGAGGGAGAAGTCGACATGGCGGAGAAGCCAGCAGGAGCAAAGCTTGCCAGCCGCACTAAGAACCAGGTCAAGAAGACGGCCGGTCAGTGTGGGTGCGGCGGCGATCTGATCTGGAGCATGGTCTTTAACCCGCGCGGTCGCATGATGAAAGTCTGCGAGAAGTGCGGGACGGCCGTGCCAAAGGTAGGGTAGGGCACGATAGCGAGCGGCCTCTTAGAACCACAGGGCTCCCCGGCATCATTTGGGGAGCCCTTTTTGTTTTCAGGTTGACTTGAGCCGGGGGCGGCAAGTCCCCGCGTCCTCCCAACGAGGGGGAGATTACGCTTGGCAGTAGCCGGTCCACACAGTATCATAAACCTCGAATCGGATATGCAACCCCGATCAAGTTGATCGAATCCGTGTGCAGGCGTTGCGGGACAAGGCTGGCGTGAACTGAGTGGGGGGAGATGGAGCTTCACGGGCGGACGGCGTTGGTGACAGGGGCGGCCAAGCGTGTGGGCCGGGCGATTGCCTTGGCGATGGCCGGTCGGGGTGCCGATGTGGTGATCCATTACAAAAGCAGCGCGTCCGAGGCCTACGAGACCGTGGAGGCGGTGGAGCGTCTTGGCCGACGAGCGTCCGCTATCCAGGCTGATTTGGCGGAGCCGGATCAGGTCGAGGCGCTGGCCGACCGCGCAGTGAGGGTGTTTGGGAAGATCGACGTCCTGGTGAACAGCGCTGCGATCTTCCGGAGGACGCCGCTCGAACAGCTTACCGCGCAGGACTGGGAGCAGTTCCTGCGCGTGAACCTTACGGGACCCTTCTTGCTGGCTAGACGACTGGGCCTGCTGATGCGGCAGCAGGGAGCCGGGAAGATCATCAATGTCGCCGATGTTGCGGGGATCAAACCGTGGGCCGACTTCCTGCCCTATTCGGTCTCCAAGGGGATGTTGATCACCATCACCCAGGGGCTGGCAAAGGCGCTGGCGCCGGAGGTCCAGGTGAACGCCGTAGTACCCGGCACGGTATTGCTGGCAGAGGAGTATGGCGAGAAGGAGCGGGAGTCAATCGTTAAGGGCACGCTCCTCAAGCGGATCGGTGACCCGGCCGACATCGCCCAGACCGTCCTGTTCCTTGTGGAGGGGTCGGATTTCATCACCGGTCAGGTCGTGGTAGTAGATGGGGGTCGATCGATCCACTAAGCAGCCATGAAGGATGAGATGGGCCACACTCTCTATCTGAAGCAAATGGAATTGGGCGAGATGGCCAACTATGTCTATCTCATCGGCTCGACCAGGACGAAGGAGGCTGCTGTGATCGATCCGGCCTGGGAGATCGATAGGATCGTAAAGCTCGCGCAGGTCGATGAGATGCGACTCACCCACATCCTCGTCACCCACACCCATCCCGATCATGTGGGCGGCAAGCTGTTCGGTCTGCAGATCCAGGGAGTCGCGGAGCTGCTCGAGCGGGTAGACGCCAAGGTGGTAGTTCATCAAGCTGAGGCCGGCCACCTGATCCCCCTCGCCGGATCGAACATCAAGCGAGTCGACCATGGGGACATTCTGAACCTCGGCGACGTCACCGTCACGATTATCCATACCCCTGGCCATACGCCGGGATCACAATGTTTTCTGGTGCAGGATTGCCTGGTTACAGGGGATACACTGTTCATCGGCTCGTGCGGCCGAGTCGATCTCCCGGGCAGTAGCCCTGAGCAGATGTACGATTCGCTGACCAATAGAGTGATGAGGCTGGACGATAAGACCGTGGTCCTGCCCGGCCACAACTACGCCGCTGGTCGTACCTCCAGCAGCATCGGCGAAGAGCGAAAAAAGAACCCCTATGTGCAGTGTCGCTCCCTTGCTGCGTTCCTCCGCGCCACGGGCAATGCCTAAGTCCGGCGGAGCACCGATCCCTCGACAGAGCTCTGGACCCATCTACTCAGCTTCTCGGCTCTCCACGTACGAGTCCTGCCCCCTTCAGTACAGATTCCGCTACATCGACCGGATTCCTCGTGAGGAGGAGTCGATCGAGGCATTCCTCGGATCACGGGTCCATGAGGCGCTTCACAAGCTTTATCGAGATCTGCGATCCGGTGGAGATCTGAGCGTGGCTGATCTGCTGAACGACTATCGCCGGCAGTGGGGGCAGCACTGGCACAACCAGGTGAAGATCGTCAAGCAGGATCGCTCGATCGATTCTTACAAGGAGTTTGGCGAGCGTTGTCTGGTCAACTACTATCAGGCGCATCAGCCGTTCAACCACGGACAGGTATTGGGGCTAGAGTATCAGGTGGCCACCTCCCTTGACCCCCATGGCTGCTACAAGATTCAAGGGTACATCGACCGTCTGGTCAGTGTCGGATCGGGGCGGTATGAGATCCATGATTATAAGACGTCCGGTCGTCTGCCAAGCCAGGGAGATCTGGATGCCGATCGGCAACTGGCCCTCTATCAGCTCGCGGTAGAAGGGATATGGTCTGACGCCAAAGAGATCGAGTTGGTCTGGCACTACCTCGCTTTTGGTAAGGAACTCCGTTCACGGCGAACGCCGAATGCCCTCGAGAGGTTGAAAAGTTCGACGATCGCTGTCATCGACCGGATTGAGGCCGACACCGAGTTCAAGCCGATTAAAAGCAGTCTGTGCCACTGGTGCGCTTACCAGAACATCTGCCCGCTCTGGACTGACTATCCCGATTCAACCCGTGCCCGATCCACTAATAAGGCTTTTAGCAATGGCCGATCGATGGAGGTCCAGACCTCAGCCGAGCGAGGGGGGCTTGACCTGCAATCTATTGCTCGCGACGCGCTCCGGGAGGCGATCGCGGCGGCGGTCGAGCACGAAGGGGCGGAGATCCGTTTTGCCGAACACGGTCAGCTCTGGATCAGTGTGGACCAATTACAAACGAAGACTACCCTGGATGGTACGGTGGACGGGTGGGTCCCGCTGTCCGCCGAAAGCTTGCCTCTGCTTTTCAGACAGGTGGAACTGGCGCGGCTGAGCGCCCCTTTTGTTGAAAAGCTGCAGCGGTACCTTGCGTTGTGATCGTATGTTGCCTCCTCTTCGATATGCCCCGGTTTCAACCCCGCTTGGACGGCTTCATGTGGCCTATGGCGGCAAGGCTGTCTGCTGTGTCGGCCTTGGGTCGGATGGTCGTCGCTTTGAGCGGGCGTGCGCGAGGGCGTTCGGCGTTCGACCGATACGGGATTCCCGCCTACCGAGGGACCTGGGCAAACAGGTGCTGGACCATCTGACAGGGCGGCGGCGCTTCACCGGCCGGATTGACTTATCGTGCCTCACACCCTTCCAACGGAGGGTCTTGCAAAAGATTCGGACCATCCCCGCCGGCGAAGTGCGCTCGTACCGATGGGTCGCAAAGGCGATCGGCGCGGAGCGGGCAGTCCGCGCGGTTGGGACGGCCTTGGCCAAGAACCCGGTCCCGCTGTTGATCCCGTGCCACCGGGTGATCAGGAGCGATGGTCGCCTCGGGGAGTATTCCGGGGGTGGCCCTTCTGTGAAGGCGAAGTTGCTGGCCTTCGAAGGCGCAGATCTGGAGGGTCTGATACGCCTGCCGGGCC
>JAGWRQ010000143.1 GCA_028869615.1 Candidatus Methylomirabilota bacterium
TATCCGCCATCGGATACAGGATCATATTCTCCTTATCGATGTGCGGTCGCAGCATCTGGATGTAGGCGCGCCCGTTTCGGATGATCTTCGATGCCGCGGCCGGATCGCTCCCGATCGCCGCCGCGGCATCGGCCATATCGCGGATGTATGCGCGGCCGGTCTCGTGCTCCGACAGCATGACCGCGATCGGTCCCCCTTGCAATGGAAAACCACGGTTCACCATGATTTTGAACAGCAGGTCTTCCTCCTTGCCGTGATGACACTGATCGGCAAAGGTCCGGATAAACTTTACTGCCTTCTCGAAATAGGCCCGATCCGGGGCGGCGCCTGCCTCCAGCGCGGCAAGCTTTCGCTCCAGTCCATCCAACGCCTGAAGGATCAGGGTGTGCTCGTCCTTCAGGATCTGGGTCGGCGAACCGGTGTGGGCATGCTGGTGCGTGTGATGTTCGTGGTGCTCATGGTGCCCGCCACAGCTATGTCCTTCGGCGGGCGCATGCTGGCCTGCGGCAGCGGCAGTCCGGCGGATCGCCACCTGCCACACCTCGGGACCGGTCTCCAGATAGCGCCACTCGAACTCCCCCGTCCGCTCCGCGGCGAATGTGTAGTAGAGCGGCTTGGGATCGTGATCGTTGACCAGGAGCATCGTGTCCCCAACCGCCAGCTCATCGAAAACGCGGAAGATGGTCGGGTGCTTCTGTGGGATCGGCAGGACACGGGCATCTACGGTTGCTGCATAATTCGCTGGCATAATGACTTCCTCCTTAGAGAGATACAGGGTTGTTGGTTAGCGGATGATCACCTGAGGCATCGCCTCGGCGGCAGCCTCGGCCGCCAAGCACACCTTGTCCGCAATATTGCGGAAGATCAGCGCTTCGGCGGACTCCGGCATCGCTACGACAACGGGAGCGCCGTTGTCTCCGCCCTCGCGGATAGCCGGGTTGAGGGGGATCTCCCCCAGGAACGGGACCCCGAGCGCTTCACTCACCTGCCGTCCGCCGCCCCGGCTGAAGATATCGGTTTCTCCCTGGCAGTGAGGGCAGATAAAATAGCTCATATTTTCCACGATGCCCAGAATCGGGACGCGGGCCTCCCGAAACATCCGTAAGCCTTTCTCGGCGTCCATCAGGGCCACGGCGGAGGGGGTCGTCACGATGACCCCACCGGTTAACGGCACGGACTGAACGAGGGTCAACTGGGTATCCCCCGTCCCCGGGGGAAGATCGACGATCAGGTGGTCCAACTCGCCCCAGTGCACCTCATGCAGGAGTTGACGCAAAGCCTGGGCCACCAAGGGTCCACGCCAGATGATCGGCGACTGCTCACCCAGCAGATATCCTACTGATATTACCTTCAGGCCGTACCGCGTAAGCGGGACAATCTTTCCTTCATGCGCCTTGGGACGGCCCGGCTCGCCCAGCATTCGGGGAACATTCGGCCCGTAAATGTCGGCATCCAGAAGACCGACCGCAGCCCCCGACTGTGCCAGGGCCAAGGCCAGGTTCACAGCCACGGTACTCTTACCCACACCGCCTTTACCCGAAGCGACGGCGATGATGCGCCGGACTCCAGGGAGTGGAGCCGGTCCAGGAGCGGAATCCTGAGGCGCGGGACGCGGGGCGGCCTGAATCCGCATCGCACCGATCCCCGCTACGCGACTGAGCGCCTCACGGACCACCGCCTCCACCTTGGCGATCACTTCGGTATCTTCCGTCGGGACCTGAAGGTCGAGGTACACGGTAGAACCCTCTACCCGCGCATTCTTTACCACACCAAAGGAAACGATATCGCGGCTCATCCCCGGGTACTTGACCAGACGAAGCGCCGAGATCACCGCATCAACCGTCAACTCAGGCGTCACCATGCGGGACCCCCCCGTCCAGTGCCGGCCAGAGCCCGCTTCCCCTCAGGCGAGATCATATCCGGATTCCAAGCCGGTTCCCACACGACCTCAGCGGTCACTCCCGTGACGCCGGGCAACTCTCGAATGGCGCGCTCGACCGCCTGGACGAAGCTGGCGTGCATCGGGCAGCCACGCGTGGTGAGGGTCATACGGATTGCGACATTTCCGCCCTGGATCTGCACATCGTAGACGAGGCCCAGATCCACGATATTGATTCCCAACTCCGGGTCAAGAAGCTTCCGGAGCGTGCTGTAAACCTGTTCCTCAGTGACTGGTGATGTTCCCGGTTGCGTCATCATGCCTCCTTTTTCACGTACCTTTACTTCGTGAATCTCCCCGCAGATCGACCGTGCATCTTATGCTCCCACAGTCTGCGCCTCGGGAAGCGGCGTCAGGCGGGGAACTAAATGGCGGTAGATCCGACACACGACGACGGCGAACGTCAGACCCGCCAGGGCCAACACGAGCGTACCCACCTGGAGCAGCAACTCGGACGTGAAGATCACTCCGACCACGGTCATCACGATGCCCGCGTGGAGTAGCCAATACTCCATCCGAGGCGTTGACTCGCCAAGCAGCTGGGTGGCGGCCGGAACCGGCCGTAGTCCTACGAGGTCGCTGTAACGGTGGTGCCAGACCAGGAACGGGATAATTTTGTACATCATACCAATGATCGTGACGGAAATCCAGCCCAGGAGCGCCAGCACCCCATAGCCAAAGGCCAGCCGCGCGGCAAATTCCTCGCTCGGGACCCAACCGGTACCGAGCCACAGCCCCAGGATTGTCACGATCACCAGTGTGATCATGGCGGTTAGGGAATGCCGCAGCCCCCAGTCCAGTCGCGGGCGTCGGCGCGACCGCAGGACCTCGCGCATCGTCCAGAGGAACAGGCCTACCGCTGCAGCGATCAGGAGGGCAAACAGCGTGGCCCACGGACTCTGCAGCAGCAGCGTTACATACAGACCCACGAGCCCAACCTGGAGCAGCCAGAACTCCCAGCAGGCCAGCCGCTCATCGCGAAGCTCGCTCAGACTGAACATGGGGATCAGCTTGTAGCTCGCCCCGAAAATCATCATCGTGACCCAGCCGATACCGGCGAGGTGGATGTGGGCGTGGATCGTACGCAGCACCTGGCCTCCTAAGAAATCGAAGATCTTGTCGAGCGCCATCAGATTGCCCATGATCGCAACGGAGGCCAGATAGACGAGCGCGGCCGCCACGTGCCGCCCCACGATGTCCCAGCGGGGGAGCTGCCACAGCGTGCGTCCCATGTTGATCAGGAAGAGGATGACGGCGACCAACACCAGGCCGGCGCCGACGGCCAAACCCTGGTGATGACCGATCCAGAAATGGCTCACCATAAGCGCGACGCCGAACAGCATGATCCAATACTGCCAGCAGGCCAGGCGCTCGCTCCACAGCGTCGTCTCCAGGGCGACCGGAACCAACTGGAACGATGCTCCCATGATCGTCATCGTAATCCACCCGAGCGTCAGCAGGTGGGTCAGGGCGAGGTCATGACCCTGGTAGTAGAAGTCCAGCAGATCACTGACCTGCCATGGCGCCCAGAGCAAGGCAGTCACGAACGCTGCCTGGGCCGTCACAAAATAGCGCAGCGGCACCCAGAGGGACGGCTGTCTGGCCGGGGCGCTACTTCCAGATCCGAGTTTCGAACCAACCATGCGTCGTTTCTTCAGTGGAGAAGGCAAAGCCCCGCTCTTCGAGCTTCGGATAGAGCAGCATCGGCCGCCGATCGGTCAGGGCCAGGATATGTCCGCCCGCTGCGATCCGGGGAAGATTTTCCAGGATCTTCGCCATCGGTTGCGGCGGCTCCAGTCCACGCGCATCAACGACGATGGCGTCCCCGACGGGCCCAGCCGCTCTCGATGCTGTGGAGGCCGCTGCGGAGGTCGCAGCCTCAGCCGCCGCTCGATAAAACGTAATACACCAGTCTTGCGGGCCGCGGCGTTCCGTCCAGTGAGCAAAACCCCGCTGCGCCATCACGCCGTACAGCGGGACCGGCTCAAAGATATTACAGAGCTTGAGCACCTGGTCGTCTCGGAGGGACATGACGGTTTGCATGATCCTCTGGAACGGCTCTTCTCCTGCTCGCACCTGGTCACGAACATCCAGGATCACCAGACGGCTCTCAGGCAGGTCCCGGAGTGCCTCCGGCATACATGGTCCCGTCGATTGCGCCTCGCTGTGGCAACTGCTCTCGTCGGCCATAAGTCGTTTACCTCCTTTTTCTCAGGTTACCTACTCAGCGTCGATTGTAGTATAGGGGGGTCGATTCAGAGATGTCTGCGACTTTAGTCTCACGCGCGGTGGGAAGGGCAAAGGTAAGGTCAAAGCATCCGGATCATGGCAGCCCGGCTCACGATCACGACCCGGTGGCGTTCAAACGTGATGGCGCCCTCCTTTTCCAGGGCCTTGAAGGCCCGGCCGATCATCTCTCGAGCCGTTCCCACAACGGACGCCATCTCCTGTTGCGTGAGCTGCTGCTTCAGGCGCAGGCCTCCTCTGCCGTCATCCTCGGCCATCTCCAGGAGAAGCTTGGCCACGCGGCTTGTCACGCTGCGAAACGACAGGTCTTCTACCTTCCGGGTGAAGTAACGGAGCTTCCCCGCAAACGCCTTGAGAAAGCCGATCGCAATCGCCGGATGCTCCTCGACCAGGCGCCGCATCCCCTCCCGCCGGATGCCCCAGAGCGCCGCCGACTCCACCGCCTGGGCGTTGGCGGGGTTCGGCCCGCCATCGAAGATCGGGACCTCATTGAAACAATCGCCGGCCTCCGCAATCCGGAGGACTTGCTCACGCCCGTCGGGGGAAAGCTTGAAGATCTTCACCTTGCCGGAACGAACCACGTACATCGCCTGGGCCGGCTCCCCCTCCGTAAACAGCACGTGTCCCTTCTGTAACCGCACCTCGAATGCGTTCGCCCGGATGCCTTCCAGCGCTCGCGCATCGAGGTCCTGGAAATAGGGAATAGCTTTCAACTGCTCCGGCAACATGGGGCCACCATTAGGATAACGAAACGGGGGAAGTCCCGAACGCCGATCTTATTGTAGAAGGACGAACAGCGCAGGTCAACGCTCCACCCACTGATTGTCCAACTCGAGTTGACCTGCAGCGGTTTTTCCGGTAGGTTCAACAGCGGCAAAAGCCATCTCGTCATTGCGAGCAACCAACGGGAGCGCGGCAATCCCACCGTACTTGACGCTGCGAAAAACGGTGAGATTGCTTCGGTCGCTGCGCTCCCTCGCAATGACGCGGACGGGAGACTTGCTAATCAATATACGAAGAAGGAACAGCATATGGGACGCCATCTCTACCACTTTCTGTCGCAGATTGCGATCATGTGCATCATCCTTGGGCTCGTCATAGGTGGTACGTCGGGAGCCAGCCTATGGGCGGCTGATGTGCGGCCCGAAGAGGGATACCTCGCACCTGACTTCACGCTCAAAACGCTTGAAGGGAATACAGTACGACTCTCGGAGTTTCGCGGCCAGAAGGTTGTGCTGATCAATTTCTGGGCCACCTGGTGCCCCCCTTGCCGCGTGGAGATGCCGGCGATGCAGCAGATCTACTCCGAGTACAAGGCAAAAGGGTTCGAGATCCTCGCTGTTAACATCGAGTCCGACGCCAAGCAAGCAATCAGTGATTTCGTGAAGGAGCTCCGCCTGACCTTCCCCATTCTGCTCGACCCCGATATGAAAGTCACTCGCAAGTTCCGAGT
>JAGWRQ010000144.1 GCA_028869615.1 Candidatus Methylomirabilota bacterium
GCCGGAATTGCCCCCTTCGCCGGCTTCTGGAGCAAGGACGAGATCCTCTCTGCCGCTTATGGCTCGGGACATCGGATGCTCTGGGTCATTGGAGCGCTGACTGCGGCAGGCACCGGGTTATATATGTTTCGCCTCTATTTCCTCGCCTTCGAGGGAAAGTCCAGACTTGACGCTCATACGCTTAACCACCTGCGCGAGGCGCCGTGGAGCATGCGCTTGCCGCTTGTGTTGTTGGCGCTCGGGTCGGCAACCGTAGGATTTGTCGGTGTCCCGCCAGGGTCAGGCCTCCTTCAGCGCTTCCTGGATTCGGTCTTCCCCGCGTCGGCGCATGAGGCCGCAGCCGAGCCGGGTTCCGGGGCTGTGCTTGCGGTTGCGGCTCTTGTGATGGCAGTGGGTGGGATCGCCATAGCCTTTCGGTACTACCTTCGGGATCCTACCAGAGCCGAGGCGCTTGCCGCGCGGTATCCCTCGCTGTATCGTACCCTCTTGCACAAATATTGGGTTGATGAGCTGTACGATAAGGCCGTGGTCCGGCCGACCGTCACCTCCGCTCGCGCCATATCGGAGTCGTTCGATGCGCGAGTAGTCGACGGATCGGTCAACGGCGTTGCTGCGCTGGCAACCCGTGCCGGGAGCCTGCTGAGGCGGCTTCAGACCGGCCAGGTTCCGGCCTATATCCTGTCGATCCTGGTAGGTGCAGTGGTTCTCTTGGGATACCTGGCGTTTTCCGGTTAGGGCACAGGGGAAGGTATGAGTCAGACGGGCGGTCCGATCCTCTCAATACTTATTGCCCTGCCGCTGTGTGGCGCCCTCTTGCTCGCATGTGTCGATGGGGCGCGAGAAGCGCTGATCAAGCGGCTCGCGCTGGCCATCTCAAGCCTGGATTTCCTCCTTTCCCTGATTGTGTATGCGCAATTTGATCCGGCCAAGGCCGGCATGCAGTTCGTTGAGCGAGCGCCATGGATCGACTCGATCGGGAGCAGCTATGTTCTCGGTCTGGATGGGATCAGCCTGCCGCTGTTGCTCCTCACGACGTTTCTCACGCCTATCGCGATCCTTGCCTCCTTCTCAGGGATCACGAGCCGAGTGAGGGCGTATATGATCTGCATACTGTTGCTCCAAGCCGGCATGATTGGCGTGTTTGTCGCCCTTGATTTGATACTCTTCTATGTCTTCTGGGAAGGGATGCTGATCCCGATGTATTTTCTGATCGGGGTCTGGGGCGGCCAGCGGCGGATCTATGCCACCCTGAAGTTTGTCCTCTATACGATGGCAGGAAGCGTCCTGATGCTGCTGGCGATGATCGCCCTGGCCTTCCTGCATCAGGGGAGCGCGGGTCGGTTGTCGTTTGACCTCTTGGAGCTGATCGGCGGACCGATTCCGTATGGGACGCAACTGTTGCTCTTCGCCGCCTTTGCCCTCGCCTTTGCCATCAAGGTGCCGATGTTTCCGTTTCACACATGGTTGCCGGACGCCCACGTGGAGGCGCCGACGGCGGGAAGTGTGCTCTTGGCCGGTGTTCTTTTGAAGATGGGGACGTACGGGTTCCTCCGATTCGCGCTTCCGCTCTTTCCGGAAGCGGCCGCCGCCTTTACCCCATTGATCTCTGTGCTTGCCGTGATCGGCATCCTGTACGGCGCGCTGGTCTCCATGGTTCAGGACGATCTCAAGCGACTGGTGGCCTATAGCTCAGTGAGTCACCTGGGATTCGTGATGCTTGGCATCTTTGCCATGAACCTGCAGGCCGTGGAGGGTTCAATCCTCCAAATGGTCAATCATGGCCTCTCCACCGGCGCCCTCTTCCTGCTGGTTGGGATGATCTATGAGCGACGCCACACCAGGATGATAGAGGAATTTGGTGGGCTCTGTCGGACAACTCCCCGCTTTGCGCTCTGTTTCCTGGTTGTGACCATGTCTTCCATTGGCCTGCCGGGCCTGAACGGGTTTGTAGGGGAATTCCTGATCCTGACGGGGACGTTCCGCGTCCATAAAGGATTTGCGGTGCTCGCTACCCTTGGGGTCATCCTGGCGGCGGTCTATATGCTCTGGATGTGGCAACGCGTGATGTGGGGAAAAAGCCGACGGGCTGAGAATCTCACGCTCGCCGATATCGGCCGCCGTGAGATGGCGATACTGGTCCCGATCATCCTGCTCATTCTGTGGATTGGCCTGCATCCAAATCCCCTCCTCAGAAGGATGGATGCGTCGGTCGGTCATCTCCTGGATGGAATGCGGAGCGCGACGTCCGAGGCGCGGAGTGCGAATTGATGGAGCTTGTGCTGCCTCAGATTGACTGGGCTCCCTTTGCGCCGCTCACACCGGTGGTCCTGGGCGGTCTCATGACGTTGGTGGCAGAACTCTTCCTCCCGCCAGGGCGGAAACATCTCATCGCCATCCTGAGCCTGACGGCGCTCGCTATGTCGATCCTTCTCGCGATCGGCTCATGGGGGATGGTTCGCTACGGGATTCATGACGCGGTCGTATTAGACCGGTTTTCGCTCTTCTTTTATCTTGTGCTTGGCCTGATCGGTATCCTGACCATCCTGCTGTCGATGGGTTATCTTGACCCAGCAGCCGCTGACCAAGGAGAGTATTACAGTCTGGTGCTTTTCTCGGCGTTGGGGATGATGCTCATGGCTGCAGGGGGGGACTTGATCGTCATTTTTCTGGGACTGGAAACCTTCTCGCTCGCCCTGTACACGCTCGCCGGGTTCTGGAAGGCAGAGCTTCGCTCGAATGAATCGGCGCTGAAGTACCTCCTGCTTGGGGCCTTTGCCAGCGGCTTTTTCCTCTATGGCATTGCCTTGATTTATGGGGCAACCGGTACGACCGTCCTCCGACAGATTGCGGCCTTTTTGGCTGATGGGCATCCGCCCGCGCCCCTGTTCATGATCGGAGGAGGGTTGCTGCTGGTTGGGTTCGGCTTCAAGATCGCCTCCGTCCCGTTTCATATGTGGGTCCCTGACGTGTATGAAGGGGCGCCCACTTCGGTCACGGCGTTCATGATCGCCGGAACCAAGGCTGCCGCCTTTGCCGCTTTCCTCCGGGTATTTCTTCTGGCATTGCCTGCCCTTCACGTGCGCTGGTCGGTCGCGATCTGGGTTCTGGCAGTCCTCACCATGACCGTAGGCAATCTGGTTGCCCTGGTTCAAAGCAACATCAAGCGGATGCTGGCCTATAGCTCGATCGCGCATGCCGGGTATCTGTTGGTCGCGTTGGTCGCCGGCGGATCATCCGGAGTTGCCAGTATCCTCTTCTACCTGGTCGCCTATGCCTTTATGAACCTTGGCGTTTTCGCTGTCATCATCGCGGTGCAAGGTCATGAGCGAGAGCGGCTGTTGCTGACCGACTACGCCGGTCTTGGATCGCAGCGGCCGGTCCTGGCTGGTTGCATGGCTGTCTTTATGTTCTCGCTGGCCGGGATCCCTCCTACAGCCGGTTTCATGGGTAAGCTGTACATCTTCAGCGCCGCCCTTGAAGGCCACTATCCCGGCCTGGCAGTGATCGGTGTGCTGAACAGCGTCGTCTCGGTCTACTTTTATCTCCGCGTCATCGTCATCATGTACATGAGTGAGGCAGCCTCCCCGCCACCGCTTGTCTCGGCATCTGCGGCGGCCGTTCTGGCCGTGCTGGTGTCTGTGCTGGGAACCCTTCATCTTGGCCTGTTCCCGGCGAGCTTGCTTGATCTGGCGCGGCAGTCGGTCTCCGCTATTGTAGGATGAGAGGGTCTCTATCCATGAAAGCGATCAAGATCCCCGAGAAGACCATAACCCGGCTTTCGATCTATCTGCGATGTGTGGAAGAGCTAGAGAGTGAGGGGACGACGAGCGTCTCATCCAAGCAACTGGCCGATCGTTTCGGCCTGAATTCCGCCCAGGTGCGAAAAGACCTGGCATACTTTGGTCAGTTCGGCATCAGGGGCCTGGGGTACTACGTGACCCCGCTCCGGCATAGTCTGGAGGAGATTCTTGGCCTTAAGCGAGCGTGGGAGGTAGCCTTGGTCGGACTGGGGAACCTGGGCTCTGCGTTGATTGCCTACAAGGGGTTCCAGGAGAAAGGATTCAAGATCTCTGTCGTATTCGACCGGGACCCGGTCAAGATCGGTCGGCGGGTTGAGGGGATCCCGGTGATGGATACTGGGACGATTATCTCGGTCATCCGCAAGCGGAAGATCAAGATCGGGATCTTGGCCGTTCCCGCCGCCGGCGCCCAGGCCATCCTCGATGCGCTGGTGAAGGGTGGGGTCATTGCGGTCTTAAATTTCGCCCCCACTCAACTGATAGCCCCCGATTCGGTGAAGGTCCAGAATGTTGATCTATCAGCTCTTCTGAAGACGCTGAGCTACCATATCGCCCGGACGGAGCAGCCAAAATCCCGCACGCCTTGACACCCTCGCCTATTGTCTTCGGCTATCCGGGCTGAACTGTAGAAAAGTCCGCTCCGATCTCCTCAGTTCTCATCAGCATCGAGCCCATGAGATCCCGGCGCAACCTGTAATTCGAGATCACGTGCCTCCATGGAGCCGAAGCCGGAAATCATTTTGAGCGAGTATAGGCGAGGGGTGTACTCCGTATAACTACGAAGTCCTTTGACTTTTGCGCCGAATCGAGTAAGGTTAGAGCGACTTGCGGGAGGGGGGAACACTGTGAAGGATGCCGCTTGATGAAGGTTACCCGCTACACTTACCTCCTGACTTTGAATGATATAAAGCGGCATGAGCACGTCACTGAGTATGGGGCCGTGAAGCGGTTCGCGGTGCAGTATGAGACCTTTGTCGACGGAAACTGGCGCCCGGTTATTCGCTACGATACCGCCCATGGCTTTCCGCATATGGACAGGATCTACCCCGATGGTACCGTGGAGAAGATCCCCCTGCTCACCAGGGACCTGGGAGAGGGGTTGACATTCGCTGATAAGGACATCGATGAGAACTGGGCACGGTACAAAGAGGCGTACCTGAAAAGGAAGAGATCATGACGGAGCAAGAGCTGTTCACAAAGAACCTCAAGCTGTCAACAGAGTTCGACCTCTATCTCCTTGAGCATCCCGAGGTGGCCGAGCAGATCCCGGAAAACGCCTTGGTCGTCCTCCTGCCGGAGGAGGACCAAGAATTATGCGAGAGGAACCTTGCGTTGGTGAGAGATCGCCGGGAGTCTGGGCAGGCAGTGGTGTATGTCAGGATCGAGAAGGTCGCTCCGCCCCGCTCACGACTGGTAAAGCCAAGGGTAGAAGTGGCGGCTTAAGGCGCTCCATTAGATGGAGATCCTGTAGGATTCTGCGAGGATTCTACGTGAAGGTCCAGAATGTGGAGCTGTCAGCCCTCCTCAAGACACTGAGCTACCATATCGCCCGAGCGGAGCGGCCAGCCCGACGGCAGACAAGCCAAGTCCTCGCACGTCTTGATCCCCTCGCCTCTTACTTCCGGCTGTCCAGAACGCGTAGGCTTCTATATTACGCCTGCAGCGATCGAGCCCCGTCGGACCGTCTACGAAGAGACGGTTCGACTCCTCCGGCGAGAGACTGAAG
>JAGWRQ010000145.1 GCA_028869615.1 Candidatus Methylomirabilota bacterium
GCCCGCAATATCAGTCTCGGCGATCCGGCTATCTCAGAAGCGCAGATGGTTGAAGCGGCGCGGCGCGTTCATGCCCAGGGTGTTATCGAGCGGCTGCCCGGCGCATTCCGTGCCGTTGTGGAGGAGCGCGGCTCGACGCTCTCCCAGGGCGAACGTCAGCTTCTCTCGTTCGCCAGGGCGTTGGCCTTCGACAGGCCGATCCTGATCCTGGACGAAGCGACCAGTTCGGTAGACACGGCCACGGAGTTGCTGATTCAGGATGCGCTAAGAGAGCTGCTGCTCGGGCGGACCGCCCTGATTATTGCCCACCGTCTCTCTACCATCCAGTTCGTCGATCGGATTATCGTCCTGCACAAGGGGCGCATCCGGGAGGAGGGGACGCATCAGGAACTCCTGGCCTATGGCGGGCTCTACAGCCGGCTCTATGAGATGCAGTACCAATCTCTGGCCTAGCGCAGCCCCCTCACCAGGACCCTCTCCGTCCCTACGGTTTCTTCTCCGATACCAGGATGACCTCGTGTATCTCGAAGCCGTTGGGACCGGGACACATCTCCTTGGGCGCCAAGTTGGCGTGGACCTGCTTGAACTCTTCGCTCTGGGTCCAGGCTTCGAACGTCTCCCGGCTTTCCCAATGAGTCATGAGGATATAGTAATCGCCTACGATAGGCCGAAGGATCTCGTTTCGGATAAATCCCGGCATGCGCTCCACAACGCTCAAGCGCTTGTCGAATCGCTTCTCAAACTCGCTTTCATACCCTTTTGTGACAGGCACTCTATTTGCCACGACAATCATTGTTCCCTCCAGTACAGGACGGTTTACGTTTTGCTGGATCAGAAATGCACCATCATAACTGTCTGAATCCGGATTGTCAACGCATCGCCCTTTTCAAATTTATTTCTTGACCTGCCAAACACTTTCTGGTTGACTGAAATGCAATCCGTAATAAACGCGTAGGCCACAGATGGATGTGGCGCATAGCCCCGCGCATACAACAGCAGTGTGGGAGGTGTCAGATGTCGACGGAAGACAACAAGCGTCTGGTGCGTCGCCTCTACGCCGAAGGGTTCAAATTCTCGGCGATGGATGAGTTTTTCTCTCCCAATCTTGTCTACCACGATCCGCCGCCGATTCCCGGTCTCAAGCCCGGACTTGAAGCGATCAAGCAGACGTTCAGGACTTTTGCATCCGCGGCCCCAGAGGGCAACCCCGTTATTCACGATCTGATTGCCGAGGGAGACCGGGTGGTGGTCAGAATGACTGCGGCTGGAATGCATACGGGCGAACTTTTTGGTGTCTCGCCGACCGGGAAGCGGCTGGAGATGACCGGTATTGTCATCTACCGGTTCGAGGACGGGAAGATCGTGGAGCGATGGGCACAGCATGATTTCCTGGGGCTCATGTACCAGCTTGGCCTGATTGGTACGAAGGGACATGATTCCGCATCCCATCCTGATCAGCCTAAGCCAAGCGCGGCTGCGCAGAGGAGTGCATGACAACACAATCGAAGAGTCCGGGACTGCAGGGGTGGACCCTGATCCTGGGGGCCTCCAGCGGCTTCGGTGGAGCCGCCTCTCTTGCCCTGGCCAAAGCAGGGATGCATATCTTTGGCATACACCTGGACCGCAAGGCAACCATGCCGAATGTGGACCGAATTATCACCGAGATCAAACAGGCGGGGCGGGAAGCGGTGTTCTTCAACGTGAACGCCTCCGATCCGGAAAAACGGCGTGACGTCCTGGATCAAATGGAGAAGATCCTGGCCGGTCGAGGGGAACCTTCGTCGGTGAAGGTGATACTACACTCCCTCGCCTTCGGCACCTTGAAGCCGTTCCTCGCCCCTTCGCCCAAGGACGCCATCAGCCAAGCCCAGATGGATATGACCCTGGATGTGATGGCGCACAGTCTCGTCTATTGGGTTCAGGACCTGGTGATGCGAAAGTTGATGGTTCGCGGTGGACGGGTGTATGCGATGACCAGTTCCGGCGGGACGCGGGTGTGGTCCGGCTATGGCGCCGTATCGGCGGCTAAGGCGGCCCTCGAGTCGCACATCCGACAGCTCGCGATGGAGCTGGCCTCCTTGGGGATTACGGCGAACGCTATCCGCGCAGGGGTCACCGATACTCCGGCCCTCCGGAAGATCCCCGGAAGCCAGGAGATCGTTCAGACCGCGCTGGCGATGAATCCCTCCGGCCGCCTCACTACGCCGGAGGACGTTGCCGCAACGCTCGTTGTCTTGAGCCGTCCGGAGACCTACTGGATGACAGGTAACGTGATCGGGGTAGATGGGGGCGAGGATGTCGTGGGGTTCTCTATCCCCACTTCCACGGCAGGTTCTGAAAGATTGGCTCCGGCTTGATGAGAGATGCGTATGCCTCGATCTCTGCCAGAGTTACAGCTTTGGGGGCTCCAGCAGGTTGCAGAGTGCCGTACGGAGGAGATCGGCTGAGGTTCCGACGATCCGGATAGTTTTCACGCGAGCGTGGGTTCCGACGACGATTCGAAGTCGGGATACCGGCAAATCGAGGACCTTGGCGAGCAGACGGAGGCAGGCCTCGTTGGCCCGTCCTTCCACCGGCGGTGCGGTTACCCGGAGCCGTAGGACACCATCGACTTCGCCGACGATCGCGTCGCGGGATGCCTTCGGCTGCAGGTGAACACGAAAGGAGGCGGTCTCGCCCTCCTGCCGAACGGCAACCATCAGCGGAGGTTCCAGGCCAGCTCTTGGAGGGAAGGCACAAGCCACCGCTGGATGAACTGGCACGCCAGGATCGCGATGATGGGAGAGATATCTATCCCCAATCGCCACATCGGTATCATTTGTTGAATCGGCCGCAGCACCGGGTCGGTAGCGCGAGCGAGGAACTGGACAATCGGGTTCCAGGGATCGGGATTGACCCAGGAGATCAGCGCACGGATGATGAAGAGCCAGGTGTAGATCCACAACACCGTGTTCAGGACAGACGCAAATGCATCGATAAAGTAGGCGACAAACGGCATGGTCGATATTATCTCCTGCCCAGTTCTCGAGATCGGATCGTGGCCGCCTCCACCGCCTCTATCAGGGTCCCACGTAATCCGCCGCGCTCCAGGGCATACAGCCCGGCAATGGTCGTCCCACCTGGGGAGGCGACCATGTCCTTCAGCTCTGCGGGATGGCGCCCGCTCTCAAGCACCATCTTGGCGGCGCCCAGGACGGTCTGGACGGCCAGCAATCCGGCGACATCCCGCGTAAGCCCCATCTTCACACCGGCATCGGCCAGCGCCTCGATAAACAGGAACACGTAGGCAGGACCGCTACCGCTTAGTCCCGTCACCGCGTCCAGGTGCTTCTCCTCGACCACGACCGCTTTCCCGACCGCACCGAAAATCGCTTCCGCAATCTGCAGGTCTTCGGCCGTTGCGTGCTCGCCCTTCGCAATAGCGGCGACGCCGGCCAGGACCAGGGCCGGGGCATTGGGCATGGCGCGAACGATCCGCGCCTTGGCGAGCAGGCGCTCGGCGATGAAGCCGATCGTGATGCCGGCGGCAACCGAGATGATCGTTTTGGTCTGATCCACAGAAGCGGCGATCCCTTGCAATGCCGCCTCCATATCCTGGGGCTTGACAGCCAGGACCAGGATCGACGCCTTCAGCCCGATATCGCGGCCCTCGGTCGCGGTCTGGATGCCGTAGCGCAGACGGATCTGCTGTCGCTTCGCCTCGACGATATCCGCGGCGATGATCTGATCGGCAGTCACCAGCTTGGCTTCGAGCAGGCCGCGGATCATCGCCTCGGCCATATTGCCGGCCCCGATAAACCCGATGGTCCGACCTTGTAACATGCTGCGCTCCTTACGTCCAAATGGCCTTTCGTCTTATAGCGTCAAACCTGAGGCGAGTCAAGGGGATTCGCCCGCCAACTACTGCTTGCGGGAACTGGGTAGATTGCGGTATATGGTGGAGGCAGACAGCGTTGAATGCGGACGTCACGAGAGGAGAACGAGATGGGACGGGTAAGAGTACGGGTACCGGCCTCAACGGCTAATCTGGGACCAGGGTTTGACACGCTGGGAATGGCGCTGAGCCTGTACAACGAGGTGGAGCTCAGCGACGAGGGTGAGGGGCTCCAGCTTCAGGTCGAGGGCGAGGGGAAGGTCGAACTGGAGCAGGCGGGTGAGCGCAACCTTGCGGTTCGAACCGCGCAGGAGACGCTACGGGACTTAGGCCTTCAGCCTGCCGGATTATGGGTGCGCCAGATCAATCGGATCCCGCTTGGGCGCGGCCTGGGCAGCAGCGCCGCGGCCTGCCTCGCCGGGATCGCCGCCGCCGCCCGGCTGGCCGGCGTCCAGCTTTCGACGGATGAGCTCCTTGCCAGAGCCCTCCCGTTCGAAGGTCACCCCGACAATGTGACGCCAGCCCTGATGGGAGGTCTCACGGCGTCCGCCGTCGTAGCGGGCCATGTCGTAGTCGCCAAAGTCCCCGTCCCCGCTCATCTGAAAGCCGTGGTGGTGGTTCCGGACCTCACACTTGCCACCAGGCGTGCGCGGGAGGTGCTCCCCAAGCAGGTCCCGTTTGCTGATGCCGTTTTTAACCTGACCCGCCTGGCCCTCCTGCTCACGGGCCTCGTTACCGATCATCCCGAACTGCTCGCGCCGGGGACTGAAGACCGCCTCCACCAGCCCTACCGGGCCGCGTTGCTCCCAGGGATGGAGGCGATCTTGGAGGAGGGACGCCAAGCGGGCGCGTTAGCCACCTGCCTGAGCGGTGCAGGCTCCTCGCTGCTTGCGCTGGTCAGCGCAGACGGCGAGAAGATCGGTCAAAGGATGAGCGAACGCTGGCGGCGCGAGTTCGGGATCGAGAGCCGCGTACATCTACTCGACATCGACCGCCAGGGTCTCGTCTACCTTGAACGCTAGATTACCGCTCGCGAATTGGCTCTAGCCTTGCCATGGCAGGGGCAACGAGAACTCCTGGCCCGATGAGGCGTGAATTTGGGCGCGTATCTACGCAGCAGCGGAAACCTTATGCCGCAGCACACGTTCAACCCGCTGCGGCAAGTCAATGAAGAAGAAGTAATTGGTGGGATACAAGTAATCTTCGCCTGATTCGTCGACAATACGAAGGAGCCCCTGCTTCTCGGCTCTCTCGTCCGGCAAGACCTGATAGACCTTACGGACAATCAGGTCTTCACTACCCTTATTCTTGAGGCAAATGGCAAACCGCCGAGGGGGTACGTTCTTCATAAGCTCAATCCAGAATCCGCTTGATCTTGAATCGCTTGCTGCCGATGCCGTGCGCTTCGTACCAATGGATTTCCGCGTCGTGAATGCTGCCGTCCTCCATTCGGACAGTAGCCCGACCTTTGAGTTTACGCCAACTGCCTGGGCCGTACTTCTTGCGAAGACGCGCCAAGTTCCGCACACCTCGGCCTCTGGCGATGACCCCGATATCGGTGATCTCGCTGACGATCTCGAAGTACATGTTTTGTTATACTATCAGAGACGAGCATGAGGTACAAGTCGA
>JAGWRQ010000146.1 GCA_028869615.1 Candidatus Methylomirabilota bacterium
ACTCAGGCTCCGGATAGCCGCCCAGCCGCGCCGTTTTTCCCTTGTCTTCTCAACAATCCATCTGTATACTTTTTAATATAGACTAGTCTAAGACCAGTATGACTGGAGGCATTCATGAAAAGCATCGGAGCGTATGAGGCGAAAACGCATCTGTCTGAACTGCTAGAGCGTGTCGCCAAAGGGGAGAAGATCACGATCACCAAACACGGCGTCCCGGTCGCTACATTGCAGCCTGCGGATGCCGCGAAGAAGACCCCCGTGCGGGAAATCATCGACCAGATGAAACGATTCCGCAGCGAGCACCGTCTCGGCGGGCTGTCAATCCGGGCCATGATTGAGGAAGGCAGGCGTTGATGCCCGCGCGATTCGTCGTCGATACCTCAGTCGTCATGGCGTGGTGTTTTCGCGATGCCGGAAACCGCTACGCTGATGCCGTCCTTGAGAGCCTCGAAACCGGCGAGGCCCTCGTTCCTGCCATCTGGCCCCTTGAAGTCGGTAATGTCCTGCTCGTAGCGGAGCGCAAGAAACGTCTCAGCGAGGCGTCACTGATTCGCTTTCTCGCCCTGCTCCGTAATCTGCCAATTACAGTCGAGCAGGAGACCCCTGATCGAATGCTAACGGAAATCGTTTCACTGGCGCGGGCACATCATCTTTCAACCTATGACGCATCCTATCTCGATCTCGCCATGAGGCTGGGACTACCAATCGCCACGCAGGACGCCCTTTTGGCCAAAGCCGCAAAGACCTGCCGAATCCCCGCCTTCGATCCGGCCTCCGCCCAATCATGACCGCTACGCCGGGACGAAGTAGACATCGGTCGGCTTGAACTTGGAGAGACGGCGGAATTTCGCCCGAACCTTCATCCCGACCCAATCCAGTGAGGGGATCTGCGGATCGACCCCAAGCAGCCGCGAGAGAAACAGGGTATCGACACCAGGCCACTGCACCAGGATCAGCACAAAGGGAGTTTCCTTCAGGAACTCCTCGCTCCCGAAGTAACAGACCGTAAAGGTATGGACCGCACCGATTTGCGGCAGTTCGAACCAGTCGCACTCGGTGCCGCAATCCATACAGTGCAGCTTGGGCGTCCCGTATTTGTATCCGCACTTGGTACAGACAGTTCCCAACAGCTTGCCGTTGGCCAGACCGGCAAAGAACGGGGAGTCCTGCCCGTAGCTGTGGAGATAGTCGATCTGATACGGCTGTTTGATGAGGATGGGTGCCATGGTTTTGAGCTGGGCCAGGTCCGTGGGGAACGGGACATTGAACAGGATCGTCCCGTCGTCGGTCTCGGGCAATGCGACAGGCTCTTCATTGGGTGGCTTTGGATTCGATCTCCCGCGTTTGGCACTCGCCATCGTTTGCTCCCTCCTCAGAAAATAGCCGTCAGCGATCAGCGCTCAGCCGTCAGCCTCGGCCAAATCCCCTCTTTCCCCCCTTTGCTAAAGGGGGGTTGGGGGGATTTTCGTGTACCGTGGTGAGGCCCATGGCCCCATGGGGTGTTCCTCTGGTGAAGCGGCAGAGGTCAGGCCCTCTCCATGATGCTCACGGTGACGTACGTCCCGGTGCCGGCGTGGCTGTGAATCGCCCCACGCCGTGCCCCTTTGACCTGCAGCCGGTCGTTACCGAAGTGCTTTTTAATACTTCCCTGCAGTTGCCATAAGGCGAAGACCGCTTGCATCAGGCCGGTTGCCCCCACCGGATGGCCGCAGGCGATCAGACCTCCAGAGGGGTTGACGGGAAGCGTCCCGGGCTTCTTGAGCGCCAAGCCGTAGTCGAGGTTAGGCAAAAAGGGGTTCCCCTCCTCCGCCCATCGACCACCCTCCCCGTACTTGCAGAGGCCCATATCCTCGTAGGTCTGGATCTCGGAGGAGGTATAGGCGTCGTGCAACTCGATGAAATCCAGTTCCTTGATCGGATGAGTGATCCCGGCCATCTCGTAGGCCAGCTTGGAGGCCATCCGGCCTGCCCGAAATGAGTGGACGCCAGGGTACTTGAGACCACGGTAGTCGCTGGCCCGCTCATGCGAGAGCAGCAACACCTTGCGATGGGGCCGATCAGCCATCCGCATGGCGTCGGTCCCGCGGCCGACGCCAACAATCTTGGCCGGCTTGAGCCGCTTGCCGCTCGCCTTCTCCAGCCTGTTCACGCCCTCCTCGCTGGCCAGAATCGTGGCTGCCGCCCCGTCGGACATGACGCAGATATCCAGGCGCGTCAGTGGCCAGGCCACCATCGGCGCGCGACGCACATCTTCAATTGTGAGGAGCCTTCGCTTCTGGGCATAGGGGTTGTGAAAGGCGTTGTTGTGATTCTTCACGGACACATGGGCCATCTGCTCGACGGTCGTGCCGAACTCCTGCATGTGTCGGACCACCATCATCGCGTAGTAGCCGCTGTAGAAGCCCCCCACCGGGTAGTCGAAGCTTACGTCGGAGGCCAGGGCGATGAATTCGTTGCCTTTCCAGGTATTGACGTGGGACATCGTCTCGAAGCCGTAGGCCACGCAGACATCCATGAGGCCGGAGGCCACCGACTTCCAAGCCTCCTGAAAGCAGAGACCGCCGGTGGCGCCTCCCCCTTCGACCCGGTGGCTCGGCTTCGGACAGAGCCCCAGGTAGTCCTGCACCATAATGCCCGACATCAACTGCCGCTGAAAATGGTCAGAGAAGTACGATGCGACCGAGCCATCAACGATCTCAACAAACCGGGGATGCTCAAGCCCAAGGTCCTTGAGGGCATAGTCGTACGCCTCCTTCACCATCGGTTGGAAAGTAACATCCGGCCTGGCCTTGGCAAATTTGCTCACACCTCCCGAGACCATGTACACCGGCCGCATCGAGACCTCCTCTTTTGGTAGCAGGACTACATCCAGCCTGGTTTGCGCGGCTGGAATTCACCTCTTAAGACCCGAGATATACCTCATATAGAATCTGGAGAATACTTATTAACTACTCGTATCTTAAGCTTTATTTCTGATGCCTTGTTTCACGAACTCGACTGCTTCGGTCGTGGTCGTGCCTGGCGTGAAAACGGCGGCGAGCCCGGCTGCTTTCAGTTTCGGGATGTCGCCGGTAGGGATTGTGCCGCCACCAAAGACGAGGATGTCATCGACCCCACGCTCCTTGAGCAGATCCATGACCCTTGGGAACAGGTACATATGCGCGCCGGAAAGACAGGACATGCCGATGGCGTCCACGTCTTCCTGGATGGCCGCGGTCACGATCATCTCCGGGGTCTGCCGAAGCCCGGTGTAGATGACCTCCATCCCGGCGTCGCGGAAGGCCCTGGCGATGACCTTGGCGCCCCGATCGTGCCCGTCAAGGCCAGGCTTGGCGATCAGCACCCGGATCTTTCGATCCCGTTCCCTTTCCATTTCATGCTCCTGTATACCACGCAATCAGGTCATTGCGAGCGACCAACGGGAGCGCGGCAATCTCACCGTTCTTGCGCTACGAGATTGCTTCGGTCGCTACGCTCCCTCGCAATGACGGCGGTGAGAGGGCATTCGAACCAATGACTAAATGATCGATGGCTCCTTATACTCGCCCCAGACCTCGCGAAAGATATCCATGATTTCGCCCAAGGTCGCGTAGGCCCGAACCGCGTCAAGAATCCTCGACATCAACAGATCCTTTCCCCATGGCTCGTTCCCGGCGGCAGCCTGACCAAGCGCCTCGAGCGATCGCGCTACCACCGCCCTGTCGCGCGAGCGGCGAAGCGCTTGTAAGCGTTCGATCTGTCGCGTCTCGGCCTCCCGGTCGATGGTGAGAGTCGGGATCGGCACTTCTTCGTCCGCCGTAAATCGATTCACGCCAACGATGATCTTCTCGCCCCGTTCGATGGCCTGTTGATACGCGTAGGCGGCATCGGCGATCTCGCGCTGGGGGAAGCCCTTCTCGATCGCCCGGATCATCCCGCCCAGATCCTCGATCCGTCGGAAGTACTCCCAGGCCCCCTCCTCCATCTGATTCGTCAATGTCTCGACGTAATACGAGCCGGCCAGCGGATCGACCGTATTGGTGACGCCGCTCTCATGCGCGATGATCTGCTGCGTCCGCAGCGCAATGGTGGCGGCTTCTTCCGTCGGGAGCGCCAACGCCTCGTCCATGGCGTTGGTGTGCAGCGATTGCGTACCACCCAGGACAGCGGCCAGCGCCTGGATCGCGACCCTGATGATGTTATTACGCGGCTGCTGGGCGGTGAGGGAGCACCCGGCCGTCTGGGCATGCGTCCGCAGCAGCCAGGAACGGGGATCTTTCGCCCCGAACCGCTCCCGCATGATCCGAGCCCACAGCCTTCTGGCCGCCCGGAACTTGGCCACTTCCTCGAACAGGTCGTTGTGGCAATCGAAGAAGAAGGAGAGGCGCGGGGCAAACGCGTCGACCTCAAGACCCGCCTTGATCGCCTCCTCAACATAAACCATCCCATCGGCGAGCGTAAAGGCGAGCTCTTGTAATGCGGTGGCCCCCGCCTCCCGGATATGGTAGCCGCTGATACTGATGGTATTCCAACGCGGCAGGTGCTGCGCGCCGAACAGGATCGTGTCGGTCACCAGCCGGACCGAAGGTTCGATCGGATAGATATACTCTTTCTGCGCGATGTACTCCTTCAGGATATCGTTCTGGATCGTGCCGCCAATCTGATGGTACGGGACGCCCTGTTTCTCGCAGACGGCGATATACATCGCCCACAAGACTGAGGCGGGAGAGCTGATCGTCATAGAGGTCGTGACCTCACCGAGCGGAATACCCTCGAACAGCGTCTCCATGTCGGCGAGCGAATCGATGGCGACGCCGCACTTGCCCACCTCCCCGGCCGAAGAGGGGTGATCCGAATCGTATCCCATCAAGGTCGGCAGATCGAAGGCGGTGGACAGCCCCATCTGGCCCTGCTCGAGCAGATATTTGAACCGTCGGTTGGTTTCGGCAGCGGTGCCGTACCCGGCGAACATCCGCATGGTCCAGAGCTTGCCACGGTACATCGTCGGCTGAACCCCGCGGGTGTAGGGGTAGTCGCCGGGAAATCCAAGCTCCCTCAGGTAATCCCATTCGGACAGGTCGGCCGGTGTGTAGAGGCGCTGAACCGGGGTCATGGACGCGGTGGTGAAGCGCTCGGCCCGTTCAGGGGTCTGAGCGAGGGTAGGCTTCAGCGTCTCGGCCTCCCATCGCGCCTTCTCTTGCTCGATCCGCTTCAGATCCTTCTGCTCGGACATCCTCGCACCCCGCACCTCATATGTCCATACTTTGCGCCATCAGCTCGGCCACGTCAAGCGGTCTGGTCCGCCCTATCGCATCCTTCACCTTCAGCGCATCCTCGAACATGATCAGGCAAAAGGGACAGGCGCTCGCCAATACTTGCGGCTGAAGGGCCAGGGCCTCTTCGGTCCGCTCCCAGCTCACGCGCTTCCCGACTTTCTCCTCAAGCCACATCAACCCGCCCCCCGCACCGCAGCAGAAGCCGCGCTCCCGACATCGGTCCATCTCCTTGACCGC
>JAGWRQ010000147.1 GCA_028869615.1 Candidatus Methylomirabilota bacterium
GGACCGGAAAGGGATTGGTAGCGCGCACCCTGCACCGCCACAGCCGGCGGGCGTCACGCGCCTTCATCGAGATCAACTGTACGGCCCTCCCGGCCACGCTGATGGAGGCGGAACTGTTCGGGTACGAGCGCGGGGCGTTCACCGACGCCAAGGAATCAAAGATGGGTCTGTTTGAGGCTGCTGATGGGGGCTTCCTTTACCTGGACGAGGTGGGAGACACCGAACTCCCCCTCCAAGGCAAGCTGCTTCGCGCCGTCGAGGAGGGGGTGATCCGACGGGTCGGAGGGCTACGGGATCGACAGGTTGATGTCACCATTGTGGCCGCTACCCATCGGGATCTCGAAACCGAGGTCAAGGCCGGCCGATTCAGAAAGGATCTCTACTATCGGCTTGCCGTCATCACCATTGATCTGCCGCCGCTGCGCGAGCGCGGTGAAGATATCCTGCTGCTCGCTACCCACTTCCTGGAGACGTTCAACGCCAAGTACGGTAAGACGATCCGCGCGATCGACGACCGGTCCGCCCGCACCCTCACAGAGTATTCGTGGCCCGGCAACATTCGGGAGCTGAGCCACGTCATAGAGCGCGCGGTCCTGTGGAGCGATGGGGATCGTCTTTCGGTCGACGAGCTCTCCCTGACCCCCGCGCCGCTAAGTACGCCTCATACCCCTCTGTCGACTGCCGGTCTTGCCAACGGGGCGCTCCCGCGGGAGGGGATCGACCTGGCGGCGTGGGAGAAGTCGTTGGTGGAGCAGGCGTTACGGGACAGCGGCGGTAATCAGACGAAGGCGGCCAAGCTGCTCCGCCTCAGCCGAGACACCCTCCGGTATCGGCTGAAGAAGTTCGGCCTGTCCAGGCCCTGATTTCGCCCTCAGGCCGTCGATCGCGGGAGGATCGGCATGGTAGACAGACCAGCTACGCAGCGAGGGAAAAAAATCATGGATACCGACGTCCTTGTCATGGGGGGGCTGACTATCCTGATGGCCGCGTGGGCTTTTACGCGAGGGACAGATCTGCCGCTGCGGGGCCTTCAGGCCGGGTTAAGGCTGCTCCAGGATGTTTGGCTGCCGTTGTTATTCGGCTTCTGTCTGGCCGGCCTCTTCGAGGTGCTCGTCCCCCGGGAGCTACTTGTCAAATGGATGGGCGAGGAGTCGGGCGTACAGGGCATCCTGCTCGGGTGGCTGGTGGGCCTGCTGATGCCCGGCGGACCGTATGTCGTCTTCCCCGTGGCCGCCTCACTCTTGAGAGAGGGAGTGGGGGTCGGGCCGTTGCTCACCTTCATCACCGCAAAGTCGCTTCTCTCGCCGATCCGCTTGTTCACGTGGGAGGTCCCGTTCCTCGGCTGGGCCTTTGTCACGGCCAGGACGGTTCCGAGTCTATTCCTGCCCCCGATCGTCGGCATCATCGGCCAGCGGCTGTACGCCCTGTTCCTCAGATCGTAAAGCCGTAGCGGTTGAAAAACCGGCCAAGAAACTCAGGGTGATGCCGTGAGCACTGCGCCAGAGCAACCGTTCGAGGAGCCGGTAAGGCTTCCCATCGAGGAGGTCCTTGACCTGCACGCCTTTACGCCGAAGGAGATCGCTTCGGTGGTTGAAGAGTATCTGGGGGAGTGCCGGCAGGCAGGCATATTGGAAGTGCGGCTGATTCACGGGAAGGGGACTGGTACGCAGCGGGCGATCGTTCGGCGACTTCTGATGAACCATCCCGATGTCCTGTCCTTTGCCGATGCGCCGCCTCAGGCCGGGGGATGGGGGGCGACTGTGGTTTGCCTTAAGCCAGCAGGCAATTAGCGCAGGTTCTCGCAGAAGCGCGCGAAGAGGATTCTGGCTCGCCGATTGAGTGCATCGATTCGGGCTGGAAGCTGCTCTAGGATCGCATCAGGCCGGATATAGTCCTTGACCCCATCCAGCTCTTGCGTAAAGGTGCCGACCCAGTCAGAGACCATCGATGCCGTCACCTCCAAATGAAACAGCAGGCCGTAGACGTGGCGACCAATCGAGAAGGCCTGGCACTCATAGAGCGTTGACCTGGCGAGATTGACCGCCCCTGGCGGCGTGTCGAAATACTCGCCGTGCCACTCGAACACCTCAATCGACTCGGGAAAGAGGCCGAACAGCCGATCGTGTCGCGCCGCCATGGTAAGATGGACCTGGTACCAGCCGATCTCCTTACGCGACCCCTGACGAATCGTTCCGCCGGCCGCCTTGGCGATGAGCTGTGAGCCAAGGCAGATGCCCAATGTGGGAAAGTCGAGTGCCAGCGCCTCCTTCAGAAGTCGATCCTCTGCCCTCAACCATGGGTAGTCGGCTTCGTCGTTGACACTCATTGGCCCGCCCATGACCAGGAGCCCGGCAAACGGCGACAGGTCGTCCGGCGCCCGATCACCCTCGTACAACCTCACCGTCTCCACTGGCCGCTTCTGCGCTTGGAGCACGTCCAGGAAGATGCCTGGGGTCTCACACCCGATGTGCTGCAACACCAGAACTGGCTTCATTCGCCGTTCTCTATGCCTTTGTGAGGCGTGCCTAGGTTCGCCATGGATGCGCTGGAAGATCGGATAGTCCAATGACCTCAACGCCAGCCTTTGCGACAAGATGGTCGTTCTCAACCGAACTACCGCTCACTCCAATCCCTCCAATAAGAATGCCTTCTCTGTTCACAATGGGAAGCCCTCCAGGAAAGGTAATTAGTCCTTCATTGGAGTGCTCAATCCCGAACAGCGGACCAGCAGGCTGCGAGAGCTTGCCGATCTGACCCGTGGGCATCCCGAAGAAACAGGCAGTCTTGGCCTTTTTGATCGCAATGTCGATACTGCCCACCCAGGCATCATTCATCCGAGCAAAGGCTTTCAGACTGGCCCCGGAATCCACGACCGCAATACACATCTGGGTGCCGATTGCCTCAGCTTTTTTCATGGCAGCCTCAACGGCTTGCTGCGCTTCTTCAAACGTCACATGCATTGTCTTCTCCTTCTATCACAGCCTCATGCAAGGTGCGGAGTTGGCAATCCGTGTTCACACCCTTGTTCGGCCCTCATGTCATTTGATCGGAGGCACGCCCAAGTCTCGACATATCTTCCTCGCCAAGTCATTGCTGATTTCGGTATGCCTCGGAACAGAAGATCGTTTATTGAGTGCGCGATTCTGCCACCATGAATGCCTGCTCCCTTCCCGTAGAAACTCACATCCTTGCGATCGCAGGTGTGCGATCAGCTTGCGCCTCTTCATACGGCGATTCGTGCTTCTGTATAACGATCTCCAGCCGCAGAAAGGGCATCTTCCCGATTGAGGTCCAAAGCCTCGCGTAGAGCCACTCTTAGACTTTCAATTAGCTCTTCCTTGGTCCTTTCTTGACAATTGACACCAGGCACCTCCTCGATCCATCCGATCCACCACTCACCGTCCTTCTTGATGACTGCCGTATATTCGTTGTTCATATCGTACTCCTTCTTGTTTTATCACTGAACGCGCCGCCTAATCCGCAAGCACGTCCCTCACCAATCACGAAGGGGTGGCACGCCACCTGCTCCTCGTGAAGCAATTCAACGAGCTGCGCCCGGCCTCGGGCCAGATGGTCAACCCACACGGAGGTGTCGACGAGGATCATCAGGCCGCTGAGCGGCGACGGCGGACCGAGCGAAGCGAGCTCTCGGTCCCGCCCAGCTTGGCCAGACGACGAGCACTCTCCAGCGCAATCAGGGCCTCTAGCCCACGCCGGATCAAGGCGGTCTTCTCGCTGATCCCGGTCAACTGCTCAGCCCTCTTCAGGAGTGAGTCATCGATATTGAGTGTGGTTCTCATATGCATCAGTATGCATTAGCCATGCATACTTGTCAAGACCTCGGATAGCGCTAACACGTTTGAGCTCAAGGGCTGCCGGTGCCCGAAGGGCAGAGGGAACCAACAAGCGCCGCTTGTTGGCGGTCCCCTGAAACGAAGGGTTAGGCATGGCGCTCATTACGGCTGGAATTCTCGGAGACCATCCCGGTGAGTTCTTCAATTGATAGAGGAGCATCGCGCCTTCGATGGACCATTCGATGGCAATTGGAGCAGAGCACGGTCAAGTCGTCTTTGGGATTGATGGTAGATGGCTCAGGAAGGGTGGAGATTGGAACGACGTGATGAACTTCAATATAGTTCTTCCCGTGCGCTCCGTATGCAGCCTCAAAATTGAAATCACAGGCTTTGCATGTTGTTCCGTAGATTTTAATTGCAGCCACGCGAAGTTTAAGCTTGCGCTCGAAATATGAAACGAGGCGTGCTTTTCTCGGGCCTGCTATACCGCTTTCCTCTTCCTGCAATCCATCCAAATCAGCAGCAACCTGCTTCCGAAGGGAATGGTCGTCGAAGAACTCGCGGATTCTGGAGATGTCGTCCGAGTGAGTTGTATTCTCCTCAAGTGCAAGTTGTAGTTTGGTTGACCTCGAATCGAGCCAGTCGAACAGAGCGTGGTCAAACTCCGAGGTTCCGTTAATTGCCGGGCGCAATTGCCGACGGAACTTGTCGGAAACGGTCGAATGTGACGCAATGCCTTCTTTCTCAAGTCCCTGACATTTTCCCCCGACATCTGGGGCCTGTAGTGGCCGGCAACATCGCGAAGAACTTCCATGATCTCGTTGATTCGATCACTCATCGTACCTCCCCTTGCTGCCGAACTACTGATTAGCCTAGTCAGGCTATCAGTATTAGGTTGGTCGGCCTATTACATCCTTGGAGCTCCAACGATTGCCGCGATTGTCTAGCCGTTCCAGGGAGTTGTCAAGGGTTTCCATAGAAAACGCGCCTACGTTGGTCCTTGTCACAGGAGGAGGTCATCATGCCGGCCCGTCACCCCGGCGAAAGCCGGGGTCCAGGGCTGGATTCCGGCTTACGCCGGAATGACGAACGGTTGCGGACTCACGGAGAAGCTGGGAGAATCCTTGCCGAAGGTAAGTCTTTTGGGTGCGCCGTGGTGCGGCACTACCGCATGAAGTTTCACTTGCCTTTCAAGCGGCGCCCCACGAGCTCTTTGCGTGCAAGCGGAAATCGATTGCCGATCACAGAGAACGTGCTAGGATGAGCTACTGGAGGAATTATGAAAACTAAAAGCAACGCGATGGCACAACCGCCGGTGAGGGGCGTCCTCATCCATTACCACGAGATTGCACTCAAAGGGAAAAACCGGAGCTTCTTTCTGAAGCAGCTTGAGGCTAATCTCCTGGCGGCCACGCGTGATCTCGACTGTGGCCCGCTCCGGCGACCCGCCGGTCGGCTATTCCTGGAGTTGCGGGAGGAGAGTTCGTGGGAGGTCTTGCGGCAGCGGTTGAGCCGAGTCTTCGGAATTGCGAATTTCGCCCCCGCCTTCACGATGGCGCCCAACCTGGAGTTGCTCGCACAACGGATCGAAGAGGAGGTCTGCAACCGCTCATTTCGCAGCTTTCGCGTGGCGGCCCGTCGTGCCTTCAAGACCTTTCCGCAGACCTCCCAG
>JAGWRQ010000001.1 GCA_028869615.1 Candidatus Methylomirabilota bacterium
CCGGCCTCACTGGCGTCAATGATCGCCTGAAGGTTACTTCCTCGACCGGAAACCAGTACGCCAAGACGAAGCTTCTTACCACTGCTCACTATGAACCTGCCGCGTTGTTCCACCCGCCATTCCTGATGATCAAATCAACGTCTCAAGATAACAAAAAGGTCGGTGAGGGGCAAGCGGATTGAACAAATCCTAAGAACCGCACAGGGTTGATGAGTCATAATTTTTCACTTGACGTGAACAGTCGTCAAAGGCTCCGCAGACGAAAAAAAAGTTCTTGACACGCAAAACAGGGGATTGTATAAGAAACACGACTAGCTCAATCGACTTACTCTATATTTGGCAACTCATTAAAAATGAAAATATCTACAAAAGGTGATTACGCGACACGAGCCATGCAGGATCTGGCCCTCCATTATGAGCAAGGGCCGATTCAGATCGAAGATGTTGCCAAACGGCAGCACCTTCCAGTTCGGTACCTGGAACAGATCCTGCTGAGCCTCAAACGGGCCGGGTTTCTGGAGAGCAAGCGTGGCATGAGCGGGGGTTACTACCTGGCGAAACATCCTCGAGAGATTACGATTGGAGCCATCATCCGGGCGATGGAAGGCCCGATCATCCCGATCTTCTGTGTCGGTAGCGGCCCACGGGAGATCTGTATTGAAGAGCCTCATTGCTGCCTCCGAGATGTCTGGGCTGACGTCCGTGATGCCGTAGTGAAGATTGTGGACCACACCACGCTTGAAGACCTCTGCTGTCAAATCCGTACGAAACAGGAGCGAGAGGGGGTAAGCTACCAGATCTAACGCGTCTGGGCTGCCTGGAGGTTGAACGCGCGATGCCACGGTTGGTTCGAAATGTTTTGGAACTGATAGGCGATACCCCGCTGGTGCAGTTACAGCGAATACCGCGTCGTGGATCAGCCAGGATTCTCGCTAAGTTGGAGTCGCTCAATCCTGGTGGGAGCGTAAAGGATAGGATCGCGTTGGCGATGATCGAGGAGGCAGAGCGGAGCGGGCGTCTGAAGCCTGGCGCCACGATCGTTGAGCCAACTTCGGGCAACACCGGAATCGGGCTGGCGATGGTGGCTGCCGTTAAAGGATATCGCCTGATCCTGACGATGCCGGAGGATATGAGCGCAGAGCGGCGGAAGTTGGTCGGTCGGCTCGGGGCTGAAGTGGTTCTGACCCCAGCCATCGAGGGGATGAGCGGCGCTGTCTACGCGGCAGAATCGCTTGTCGCGCAAAATCCTGGGTACTTCATGCCGCAACAGTTTACGAATCCGGCGAACCCGGACATCCACCGCCGCACGACAGCTCAAGAGATTCTGAAAGCGACAGATGGCCAGATCGACGCCTTTGTGGCCGGCGTCGGGACCGGCGGGACGATTACCGGGGTAGGTGAGGTGCTGAAAAGGGAAGTCCCTGGTGTTCAGGTGGTTGCCGTGGAACCGGCCAGATCCCCCGTGCTCCAAGGAGGCAGATCCAGGCCGCACGGCATCCAGGGGATCGGCGCGAGCTTCGTTCCCGGCGTACTGAATATGCAAGTGATTGACGACATTATCGCAGTAGAGGACGAGGACGCCTATCGGATGGCCTCTCGCCTGAGCAAAGAGGAGGGCCTTCTGGTGGGGATCTCAGCCGGAGCCAACGTTTTCGCCGCGGTGGCGGTTGCCGAGCGGCTTGACACCAAAAAGATTGTGGTCACAATCCTCCCCGACACCGGGGAGCGGTACCTGTCGGTCGCACTCTGACCTACAAGGGAGCACTCGCATGAATGTCTATCGTGACATGAACGTCTCTCAAGCATGTACATCAGTGGAGGATGACCGCAATACGGCGATCCGTGTCTACATCCCAACCCCGTATCGAGGATTGACGCAGAATCAGCCCCGTGTCGAAGGACGGGGGGACGATCTGGTGGAGCTTCTGGAGGATCTGGAGCGGCGCTTTCCGGGGATTCACACGCTTGTGTTCAACGAGATGGGCGAACTTCACCGCCACCTGAACGTCTATGTAAACAACGTAGCGGTGGAGGAATTGGCGGGGAAGCGGACCGCGCTCAAGGGTGGAGACGAGGTGGCGTTGATCCCGGCTATGGCTGGAGGGGCCGGACCGTTCAACGAAGAGCAGATCCGCCGTTACAGTCGCCATATCATCCTTCCTGAGGTCGGTGGGAGGGGGCAGCGCAAGCTGTTGAACAGTTCGGCATTGCTCGTCGGGGCAGGTGGTCTGGGCTCTCCTGCGGCGCTGTACCTAGCCGCTGCCGGTGTCGGTCGCCTCGGCATCATCGACGCTGATGTCGTGGACTTGAGCAACCTGCAGCGCCAGATTCTTCATCATGTGGATGATGTGGGACGACCGAAGGTTGTCTCAGCCGTTGAGACGATCGGCCAGATCAATCCCGACGTGAAGGTCGAGCCGTTTCAAACGGTCCTCTCCTCGGCCAACGCGAAAGAGGTCATCAGCCAGTATGACGTGGTCGTGAATGGCTGCGATAATTTTCCGACCAGATACCTGGTCAACGATGCCTGCGTGCTCCTGAAGAAACCGCTCGTGGATGGGAGCATCTTCAAGTTTGAAGGACAGGTGACGGTCTTTATTCCCGGTCAAGGCTGCTACCGCTGCCTGTACCCCGCGCCCCCGCCTCCGGGGCTTGTTCCGAGCTGTCAGGAGGCCGGCGTCCTGGGCGTCCTGTGCGGCATCATTGGGAGTCTCCAGGCGATCGAGGCGATCAAGTTGCTGCTCGGGATCGGCGATTCCTTAGCCGGACGACTCCTCTTCTTCGATTCGTTAGGGATGGAGTTCAGGCAGGTCAAGGTACGGCGCGACACCGATTGCCCGGTATGCGGAGACCATCCGACCATCACCGACCTGATCGATTACCACGAGTTCTGTGGAGTGCCAGGCGGTGATCACTGAGGACTTGAGCGGCGCAGCTATGATCCGGATGATGAGCTTGGGTCTGGTCGTCGGGGTAGCCTTCGGATACGCGCTGCAGCGCGGTCGCTTTTGTATGAACTCGACGTTTCGCGATATCCTGTTGACGCGGGATCTTACCTTGCTGCGAGCGTACCTTCTGGCGCTTTTGATTCAGATGGTCGGGGTGAGATTGATGGCGGCGTTGGGCCTGTTCGGGCTAGGCATCGCGCCCTTTTTCTGGATGGCCACACTGTTCGGAGGGTTCGTCTTTGGTCTCGGTATGGCCTTTTCCGGCGGGTGCGCGAGCGGCAGCACGTACCGGTCAGGCGAGGGGATGGTGGGCTCGATTATCGCGCTGCTCGGCTTTGTGTTTGGGATTACCATGACGAATGACGGTGTGTTGGAGCCGGTGCAGGCCGCCTTTCGGAGTCGAGTCATTGAGATCGACGGGCAGCCGGCGACGCTGGATCGGCTCTTGGGCGTCAATCCATGGATGTTGGTCGTGATCTTTGTAATGGTTGGCGGATGGTGGCTCCTGAAAAGTCCATCCGGCGGCTACCAGCGAGGGTGGAGCTGGGCAAGGAGCGGCATCACCATCGGCCTGATCGCGACGGTTGCCTGGCCGATCTCCACCCTGACCGGGAGGGAGTACGGCCTCTCGATGACCGAGCCGATTCGAACCATCTCGGGATATCTGTTTACGGGGGATACCTCCCTGCTCAATTGGGGGAGTTTTATGTGGGGCGGGCTCATTGCGGGCGCTCACGTAGCGGCGCGGTCGCATGGCGAGTTTGCCTGGCGCGCCCCGGGCGCCCAGCGTCTGCTCCAGGCTCTCGGAGGCGGTGTGCTGATGGGCATGGGGGCAGGCATTGCAGGTGGATGCAACATCGGCCACGGACTGACCGGGGTGCCGCTCTTCGGACTGAGCAGTATGACGGCGACCCTTAGCATTATCTTGGGCGTCTGGACCGGTGTCTATCTCTTATTCGGCAGTGTAGCGTTTGAGCGTGGTGTGCGTAGCACCCAGCGGGCGTAGAGTTTCTCGAGGCGACGTCGACCATGAAATTATGGGGGAAGCGATGACGCAGTACTCCCTTGATGTCACTGGAGAGATCTGCCCGTATCCGTTGATGTTAACAAAGCAGAAGATGGGGATGCTCACAGCCGGCGATCAACTGGTGGTGACGGTCGATTACGCGAAATCGGTCGAAGACATCCCCAGGTGGGCGAAAGCAGAAGGTTATTCGGTTCTGGCTATTGCGGAAGTTGGTAGAACGCAGTGGGAAATCGTCCTGGAAAAAGCCTGAGTTGCATGAGCGGAGGAGGAGAACATGAGTGGGGCGCCTGAGCAGGTGGCGGAGTCCCTCGATCTGAAGGGTGAGGTATGCCCCTACACGTTTGTCAAGACCAAATTGGCATTGGAGGAGCTACAAAGTGGCCAGGTGCTGAGGGTCATCGTGGACAACCCTGGCTCTGCGGCGAACGTTCCCAGGAGCCTGCACAGTGAAGGGCATACGGTTGTCGAGGTGACGAAACTGAATGACACTGACTGGGCGATTACGGTAAAAAAGGCCTGACCCGCGGGGTAAGGGTAGGCCGGGAACGAGCCAGCCGCAAAGAGGACATGGATGAAATCAGACGATATTCTTGATGCGATCGGGAATACACCGCTGGTGGAACTGCCGCGGATGAGTCCCAAGAAAGGGGTCCGGATCTTCGCCAAGCTGGAGGGAACCAACCCGACCGGCAGCTTGAAGGATCGAATCGCGAAGTACATGATCGAGCAGGCCGAGCGGAGCGGGGAGCTGACGAAGGACAAGACGATCCTGGAGCCGACGAGCGGCAACACCGGGATCGCCTTGGCCATGATCGGGCAAAGGAAGGGGTATAAGGTCAAGGTGGTGATCCCGGAAAACGCCACTCCGGAGCGACGCCAGCTTCTGGAGATCTTCGGCGCCGAGTTGATCTATTCCGATGGGACGAAAGGGAGCAACGGCGCCATCGAGTTGGCTCAAAAACTGGTGGCGCAGGATCCGACTCTCTACATGCCCTTTCAGTACGGCAATCCGGCCAACCCGATGGCCCACTATGAGACGACCGGGGTGGAGATCTTGAACGAGCTTCCGGACGTCGATGTCTTTGTGGCCGGCCTTGGGACCGGCGGAACACTGATGGGCGTGGGGAGACGGCTGAAGGAGCATAACCCCAAGACCAAGGTCATTGCCGTGGAGCCTCATCCGGGCGATCTGGTCCAGGGACTTCGAAGTCTGGACGAGGGTTTTATCCCCCCGATCCTTGATACCAGCCTCTTGGACGGCAAAATCATGGTCGATTCCCGCTGCGCGTTTGCTGCCACCAAAGATCTGACCAATAAGGAAGGGATCTTTGCGGGTGTCTCCTCCGGCGCTGTTGTTCATGTGGCGATCAGGATGGCGCACCGGATGGAGAAGGGCAATATCGTGGTCATCCTCTGTGATACCGGATGGAAGTATATAAGTCTGGGTGTCTGGCACAAGGAGTTCCCGGCGTTGGGCGAGAACATGTACAGTCACCTCTGGTGGTAGGATGGTCCTTACTGAACGAGAGCTGCATGAGATCTTCGCGCATGCTGAAAAGGCGTATCCTGAGGAAGCCTGCGGGATTGTTATAGGGAAGCCAGGCGATCCGAACACGAATATTGTCCATCGATGCGCAAATCTTGCAAATCAGTATCACCAAGACGATCCGATTCGGTATCCGAGAAATGCAAAGACCGCCTACATCATGGACCCGAAGAGTCTTCTGCGGATTCAGAGCGAAGCGGACGCGAAGGGCTTCGAGTTCGTGGTTATCTATCATTCACACCCCGATCATGAGGCCTATTTCTCTGAGACCGATCGAGAGCTGGCGCTGTTCGACGGTGAACCGGTGTGGCCGCGGCTGCGCTATCTCATCGTGTCGGTCAAAAATGGGGTCGTGTCATATTACAAGGTCTTCAGTTGGGACTCGATCGAAAAACAGTTTACAGCAGAACCATCGGCTGTCTGTGAACTCATCGACTAGCACATGATAAACCTTGACGCCGGGCAAATTACGCTCATCGGCATCACGCTCTTTGCGGCCACGGTCAATGGGGCGCTGGGATACGGATTTTCATCGCTGACCGTCCCGGTCGCCCTCATCTTTTATTCCAACAGAATCTTGAATCCCGCTCTGGTGCTGGTGGAAGTGGCGCTCAACAGCTACGTGCTGCTCGTCAATCGCAGGAGTATCCCGAAGATCTGGAAGAGGGTGCTGCCGATCGTGGGTGGTCTTATTCCGGGGATCATCGGGGGGAGCTATGCGCTCTCGACGGCGAGCCCGGAATGGCTCAAGCTGATGACGTATCTTATTGTGCTGCCCTTGATTCTGCTGCAGGCTGCCGGGGTAAGGCGGCCGATCCACTCTGAGCACCTTATCGGTGTACCTTTCGGTGCCGGCGTTGGTGTCTGCTATTCAGTGACGACCATCTCTGGTCCGCCACTGGCACTCCTGTTCAATAACCAAGGCTTTGTCAAAGGCGAATTTCGAGCCGCTTTGGGGCTGATCAGGGTGGTCGAATCAACCGTAACAGCGACCGCATATTATCTGCTCGGTGTGTACAGCACCGCAGGTACGGGGCTTCTGTCGTCGATCGTACCGAGCGTCGCGCTCGGGATCCCGATAGGGGCCTATATCATCAGACGGATGAATGCTGAAACATTTCGAAGAATCTGTATGAGCTTTGATGCCTGGGTGGTGGGCTTTGGCCTATCCAAGGTACTGATCGATCTGAGGCTAGCGACCAGCCCGAGTGGTTACGTTGTCTGGCTGGCCGTCATTCTGATCGATCTCACTTTACTGTACGGCTTTTTCATGAAGGGGTCGGAGATGGCGACGACGGCCTTGAGTGCCAATGTCCCTGGCGGCGGGTCGAGACTCATACCTCAAAAAGCGCCTGTGGTGACGCCGGATGATCTATCTACATGAGTGCATGTCTCGGGAGTTGCAGGCGATAAATGATGGAGAGGGTAATCATGAATGATGTGAACGAACTGAAAAGGGCTGAGCACCCACTGAACGTCTCGATCCCGGCTGATGGAGGGATCGGTCAAGAGAAGACGGATCTCGCCAACAGGCCGTCCTGGGCCAGCGAGGAGGATATCGACACCTTCGATCAGTTCGTCCAAAGGTTCTGGAATGGGGAGATTTCGCCCGATGAGTTCAAGCGGTTCCGTCTGCAGAACGGGATCTATGGGCAGCGGCAGGAAGGGGAACAGATGTTCCGGATCAAGATCCCCTGGGGCGGGCTGAGCGCGGCCCAACTGGAGCTGCTCGCCGAGTTGGCGGCCAAGGCCCCGAATGGGGTGGCCCACGTCACGACTCGTCAGAATATCCAGCTCCACTTCATTAAGCTCGATCAGGTGACAGGACTGATGAGGAGCTTGGCCTCGGTCGGACTGACGAATCGCGAGGCCTGTGGGAACACCGTTCGTAATGTCACAGTCGGACACTGCGCCGGGGTCTGCCCTCAAGAACTGTTCGATGTCACTCCGTATGGTGAGGCGGTTGCGCGATTTCTCCTGCGCAATCCGATGAACCAGAACCTGCCCAGGAAGTTCAAAATCGCGTTTTCCGGCTGTTCCGACGACCTTGGTCTCAGTCCCATCCAGGATATCGGGGCGTGCGCTGCGCTCCGATCGACGGCAGGAAAGGAGGAACGTGGCTTTCAGCTCTATGTCGGGGGCGGTCTGGGTCCCCTGCCCCGCCTCGCGGAGTTGCTTGAAGAGTTTACGCCGGCAGATCGGCTCCTGCCGACAGTTGCCGCTATTGTACGTGTATTCGATCGTCTCGGTAACCGTGACGATCGGCACAAGGCCAGGATGAAGTTTGTGCTGAACAAGCTGGGGATCGAGGCGTTTCGAACACTGGTGTTCCAGGAGCGGACCGGCCTTGAATCCACAATGGCCGGGCGGTTCCCACCGGTTGTTGTATGGGAGGAGGTCCCGCCCTATCGTGCATCGCCTGTTCCGGCAGGTTCCTCTACACAGCCTGACGATCCTGCTTACCGGCGGTGGCAAGCTACCAATGTCTTCAAGCAGAAGCAGGTCGGGTACACCATGGTCTATATTCGTCTCGAACTTGGGGACATCACCTCAGCGCAGCTCAGGACCCTCGCCTTCGCGGCGCGTGAGTTCGGCGATGGCACCGTCCGGAATACGAACCAACAGAACTTCGCCCTCAGATGGATCCCCTCCGGGCGTCTGCCTGCCCTCTATCGTCTGCTGAGCGCGGTCGGTCTGGCGGCGCCATCGGCTGAACGGTTGGCAGATGTGACGGCTTGCCCGGGCGCCGATACCTGCCAGCTCGGAATTACCTCCTCTCGCGGCTTAGCGGCTGCTCTGGGAGCCCTCTGTGATGATGAACTGAAGGGCTTGGCGGATGAGACAGGGATCCGGATCAAGATTTCCGCCTGCCCGAACTCGTGTGGCCAGCACCATCTCGCCAATATCGGGTTGTATGGCGGCGCCAAAAAGTTCAACGGTCAACAGGTGCCGACCTACGAGATGTTGCTGGGCGCGAGATTGACGCCAGGCCAGGCGAACTACGCTAAACCAGTAGCGCGCATTCCGGCAAAGAATGTCCCTGGCGCGGTGGAGGCTGTCCTCCATCTGTATCAGAAAGAGCGACAGGATGGCGAATCGTTCAACAGCTTTCTGGATCGCTTTGGGCTGGAGTCGGTCAAGACAGTCTTGGCGCCGTTCACAGACCTGCCGCCGGTCTCTGAGGCGCCGGATCACTATCTCGACTATAATACTGAAGAGCCGTTTTCCATCCATATCGGTCCTGGTGAGTGCGCCTCGTAGTCGTCGGATCAAGAGATTGCCGAAGCAGGCTGGGTCGATCGGCATAACACATGAGAGGAGATGGGATGAGGAGACAGATCGTCAAGCTGGTCCTGTGGATAACCGGACTGGCCTTGGTAGTGGGAATCACATCATGGATCGGCCAGGCGTGGGCGTACGAAGCCTGGGTGACAAATCAGGAAGATCATACCGTCATCGTGATCGATACTGAAACCAATAAGGTAATCGACACGATTACGCCGGGCGGTAAAAAACCTCACAATATCGCCTTTTCGCCTGATGCCACCTATGCCTTTATCGCGAATGCCGCATCCAACGATGTGAGCATGATCGAGGTGAAGACAAGAAAGTTGGTCGCTACGTTACCCGCTGGAACCAAGGCCCATGGCCCTGCCGTCACTCCGGACGGACGGCAGCTCTGGGTGGCGAACCCGGGGTCAAACGATGTCACGGTCATTGATCTGGAGCGTCGACAAACGATCGATACGATCCCAGTCGGGAAGGCCCCAGCGCTTGTGGTCTTTGACCCGAAGGGCGTACGAGCCTATGTCAGTAACGGAGGTTCAGGCGACCTGTCGGTGATCGATGTAAAGAGTCGCAAGATCGTGACGACGATCGAGGCGGGTAAAGGCGCTATGGGGACGGACGTCACGTGGGACGGAAAGCTCCTGCTGGTTACGGCAGGAGATGTAGATCGGGTCGATGTCATCCATCTCATGAATCACCAGGTTGCGGCACGGATTGCCCGCGAGGGCGAGCCCCATGGCCTGGTGATCTCACCCGATGGGAAGCAGGCGTATGTGGCCAGTCGAAAGGCGAATGTGGTCTCGGTCATCGACTGCAAGGCGTTGAAGATCGTAAAAGATATTCCGGCCGGCAGGCGGATCGATATTTTGACCATCACGCCGGACGGCCGTCGCCTGTACGTGACCAGCCGTGATACCAACAGCGTAATTGTCATCGATACGCTGACAGACAAGATTGTCGCCGAGATCCCGACAGGAAAAGATCCGCACGGGATCGCCATACTCCCTGCGAGTCACCACTAAGCCTGCGCATATCCGTCGATAACGATAATTCGGTGGTCATCTTGCGTATAGCTGCGTGAATGGTAATACGTTGGTGTGTTCCAACAAGGAGGAATGATGGGAGGAGAATCGGGAGTGCAGAGCGTGAATCAAGGAAGTAGGACGTTATCTGTGGAAGGTGTGGCGGAGTTGAATCAACGGTTTCGAGGCGCCAAACCGGAGGTAGTGCTTCAATGGGCGATCGATACCTTCGCCTCCAAGCTGGCGCTTGCCAGCAGTTTCGGGGCTGAAGATATGGTGCTGATCGATATGCTGTCGAAGATCGAGCCGCCGATCACGATCTTTACCCTGGACACCGGTCGGTTGCACGAGGAGACGTACGATGTGATGGAGCGGACCCGGGAACGCTACAAGGTTGCGATTCAGAGCTACTTCCCGGGGCGAGACGCCGTGGAGGCGCTGGAGCGGGAGCGCGGGTTTTATTCGTTCCGGCAGAGTGTTGAGGAACGGAAGTTCTGCTGTCGCGTTCGAAAGGTGGAGCCGCTCGGTCGGGCGCTGAAGAGCGTTGACGCGTGGATCACCGGGCTCCGGCGTGAGCAGGCAGCGACCCGCACCGGCATCGACGCCGTCGAGATCGATGCGAGCCATGGCTCAATCGTCAAGATCAATCCGCTCGTCGATTGGACCGAGCCGCAGGTCTGGGCGTATATCCGCGAGCACCATGTGCCCTACAACGCCCTCCATGATCAGGGATTCCCCAGTATCGGCTGCTCGCCGTGCACGCGGGCGATCAAGCCGGGCGAAGATGTACGAGCGGGACGGTGGTGGTGGGAAAGCCCCGCGACCAAGGAGTGCGGGTTGCATGTTGACAGTAAGCATGGCGATCACGGTCGAAGCAGCTAAGGCGAGAGGCCGATATCGACGGGAGAACAGATAATGTCGGAATCGAAGGAATTGTCGGAGAGCGAGGCGCTGGCGCCGATCCTTCCACACGGCGGGCGGCTCGTCTCACGGGTGTTGACGGGAGAGGCCAGGGCCGACGCGATCGGCAGGGCGCGAGACCTCCCGATGATCTCGCTGAACGCCAGGGCTATCTCTGATGTGGAGTGTCTGGCCACCGGTGTGTTCAGCCCGCTCGAAGGGTTTATGAATCGGGCCGACTATGAAGGGGCCGTTCATGAGATGCGCCTGAAGAGCGGTATACTGTGGACGCTGCCGATCACCTTGGCCGCGCCTAAGGATGATGTGGCGACGCTGAAACCGGGAGGCGAGGCGGCGTTACTGGACTCGGACGGCGAATTGCTTGGTCTGCTTTCGGTGGAGGAGATCTTCCCCTATGACAAGCGAGCGGAGGCGTGCCTGGTCTACAGCACCGAAGAGACGCGCCACCCGGGTGTACAGTACCTGTACCAGCGAGGTGATCTCCTGATAGGCGGAGCCGTCAGCTTGATTCGCCCACCGTCGCTGCCGGGGTTCGAAGACTATTACTGCGTGCCGGCTGAGACACGGCGACGATTCAAAGAGCGCGGATGGCAGACTATTGTCGGGTTTCAGACCCGCAACCCGATTCATCGATCGCATGAGTACATCCAGAAGTGCGCGCTGGAGTTGATGGACGGTCTGCTGATCCACCCATTGGTCGGTCGGACAAAGCTCGATGATGTTCCATCGGAGATCCGTCTTCGCTGCTATCGCGCGCTTGAGGAACGCTACTTCCCGAAGGAGCGCGTGATGCTGAGCGTCTTCCCAGGCGCTATGCGGTACGCTGGCCCACGGGAGGCGGTCTTCCACGCCCTGGTCCGGAAGAACTACGGCTGCACCCACTTCATCGTTGGACGGGACCCCGCTGGAGTAGGGGGCTACTATCATCCGTATGCGGCGCGCGACCTCTTCCTGCGGCTCAAGCGAGACGAACTGGACATCACTCCGCTCTTCTTCGATGAGGCGTTCTTCTGTCGTCGCTGCGATGGGATGGCCTCGGCCAAAACCTGCCCGCATGAGGCATCCGAACGGGTCACGCTGAGCGGCACACGCGTTCGGGAGCTCCTTCGGAACGGTGAGCCGCTGCCGGAAGAGTTCACGCGGCCGGAAGTCTCCGAAATCCTGGCGGAATGGATGCAGGGGGTGTGATCAAGTCGTTGGCGGTTTCGACGGTCGGATAGTAGGGTAGTTGGCGTCGAGCCAGTTGCCCATGCCGCCAGGTACGTTGCTAACCCTTGGGAAGTCGTGATGCAGCAGGATACTGGCCGCCGTACTGCTGCGTAAGCCTTCCTGGCAGATCAGGATGATCTCTTTGCGTGGGTCGAGCGAGCCGGCGCGCTGCCAGATCTCTCCGAGCGGGATGAGTAGCGCGCCGTTGATGTAGCCCAACTCCCACTCAAAGGGCTCGCGCACGTCGATCAGCACCAGCGCATCGTGGGGAGCGTTCAGTCGTTGCTGGAGCGCGGCAGCAGGCATCCGTGGCAATGCAGCAAGCGGCAGTCCTTGGTCGCGCCACGTGTCGGTCCCTGTCGTGACGATACCCAAGAGGGGGTTGTGGTGTACTCCATGGAGGGCATTGCCAGCGGCCTCGGCAATACTCGGCTCGTCGGAGAGCAGTACGATTGAGGGACCGGGCGGAATCGCGGTCGCGACACGTTCAGGGAAGCTTTTGCGACTGAAGACGACGCTGATACTTCCCGGGATGTGGCTCGAGGCAAACGCCTCGTGCGGGCGCATATCGATCAGCAGCGAGCCGGTCGCTAATGCGCTCTTCGTCTGATAAGGCGTTAACGTTGGTATCTCGGTTAGCATTGCGCTATCACTTCCTATGGAAGCCACTTGAGGCGGGTTTGAGGCTTTACGAGTTTCTTTATACAGTTTATACTTCGAGCATGAAAGGCTCAAGCGGAATCTACAAGATCGATCTTCGAGAGAGGCGATGACAAAAAAGCGTGTGCACCTGACGTTTACCGGTAAGCTGACTGAGGAGCCGATCCTGTGGCAGTTGAGCCAGACGTTCGATTTGGTCTTCAATATTCGCCAGGCCGATTTTACCGAGGGGATCGGGTGGATCATGGCTGAACTCGAGGGCGACCCACAGCCGCTTGAAAATGGGATCAAGTGGCTGGAGGATCGTGGTGTCCACGTGGCGCCGATTGAGCAGGATATTGTTTCTTGAAGAGCGCGATTTGCGCTTGACAGGGGCTTTTCATTTCACAAAAAGAGGTCATGTGATGCCAAAACGGATGATCACGCTCATCTACCCGCAGGCGCTCATCAAAGAGCCGGTGATCTACCGTCTTTCGCGGCAATTCAAGCTTATTCCCACTATCCGTCGGGCGCGAGTGACGGAGCAGACGGGCGAGGTGATGCTGGAGCTGGACGGCGAGGAGGACGCGTTGAATAAAGGGATCGCCTACCTGGCCGGTTTGGGGATCAGGGTGGAGCCGACTCCGGAGAAGGGACGCTGAGATGGCGCTGATAAAGGGCTTGAAGTGCAGGGAATGCGGCAGGCCATACCCTGCCGATCCCCTACATGTCTGTGAGTACTGTTTCGGGCCGCTTGAGGTCGATTACGATTACGACGCACTTCGAGGCAGACTGACCAGAAAGGCGATCGAGGCCGGTCCGCCCAGCATCTGGCGATACAAGGCGCTGCTGCCGATCGAAGGGGAGCCCGTGGTCGGGAGACATTGCGGGATGACACCCCTCGTGAGGGCCAACAACCTGGCGCGCGCGTTGGGTATGCAGGAGGTCTATGTCAAGAACGATACCGTGAGCCATCCCACCTTTTCATTTAAGGACCGGGTCGTGGCGGTGGCGGTGACGAAGGCTGTGGAGTTCGACTTCAAGGTGGTGGCCTGCGCCTCTACCGGCAACCTGGCCAACTCGGTGGCGGCCCATGCCGCCGAAGGAGGGCTTCCAAGCTTCGTCTTTGTGCCGGCCGACCTTGAGCAGGGCAAGGTATTGGGCACCCTGATCTATAACCCGAAGCTAGTGGCCGTGGACGGCAACTACGATGAAGTCAACCGTCTCTGCAGCGAGATCGCCGATAAATATGGGTGGGCATTTGTGAACATCAATATCCGGCCTTACTACGCTGAGGGCTCTAAGACCTTTGGGTACGAGGTGGCAGAGCAGCTTGGCTGGCGCGCGCCCCAGCACATCGTTGTGCCGGCCGCGGGAGGCTCGCTGGTCACGAAGATCTTGAAGGGGCTCAAGGAGTTCGATCGACTCGGTCTCCTGAATGACGGCTGCCACACGCGGATGCATGTGGCCCAGGCTGAAGGGTGTGGCCCCATTGTCACCGCGATCAAGGCGAACAGCGAGATCATCAGGCCGGTGAAGCCGAAGACTATCGCCAAGTCGCTCGCCATCGGGAACCCGGCAGACGGCTACTACGCCTACAAGGTTGTCAAGGAGAGTGGCGGCCATGGGGAGCATGCCACGGACGAGGAGATTGTGGAGGCGATGAAGCTGTTAGCGAGCACCGAAGGGATCTTCGCCGAGACGGCAGGTGGGGTGACGGTCGCGGCAGCCAAGCGGCTGATCGAGCAGGGGCGGATCCCCAGAGACGAAAGTCTGGTGCTCTGCATCACCGGCAACGGGCTGAAGACCCAGGAGGCGGTGGCCTCATCATTGAAGGTTCGGTTGCACATCAAGCCGACTCTTCGATCATTCGATGAGGCGATGATTTCTCATGATATCGACGTGACGCCGAAAAGTGGGAATTGAGAGACGAGTATGAAAACGGCAAGGGATTATCGAAAGGAGCGAGATCGATGAGTGTGAAGGTGCGTATCCCGACCCCTTTACGGGGTTTGACCAGCGGGCAAGGAGAGGTCGAGGGGCAGGGGAACTCCATTCATGAGCTGATTGAGAATCTGGAGCGGTCCTATGCCGGCTTGAGGGAACGGATCTATGATGACTCCGGCAGCGTTCGCCGTTTCATCAATATCTATGTGAATGAAGAAGATATCCGATTTTTGCAGGGGATCTCGACGCCGCTCAAACCGGGCGACCTTGTGTCCATCGTCCCGGCCATTGCCGGCGGTTGCTGAGCAAAGCGCGGTCAAAGCGGTCAATGTGGTAACCGTAGCAGCGCGACGCGTGAGTATCGAGCGGTTCCTTTACTTGGAGGTCCGATCAAACCGTTTGATCATCTCGGCGCTGAGGTCAAGGTTTTTGTTAAAGTACAAGATACCGGGGCGCTGCGTCTCCAGGATGACGGAGAAGCCTTTTTCAACGGCGTAGGCTTTCAGCATGCTGTCAAACTTGCTGGCAAGTTCCTGGATGCTCTCCGTCTCCGCATTTTTCAGCGTCTCCGTCTTATCTTCGAGGAGGCGTTGAAAGGCTGCTTCGTCGCGTTCGAGCTTCGCGGAACGGTCCTGCCGCTCCGCCGGGGTGAGTCGAGACGTTGCCGACTCGAGTTCCTTCTGGCGTGCGAGCAGCTTTGCCTCCTCGGCCTTCATCTCTTTCTTTAGCTTCTCGGCCATTTTCTCCAATCGCGCCTTGGCGGCTTTGCCGGCTTTGGAGCCAAGGGCTACCTCCCGGAAGTTCACTACGCCGATCTTTTGAGGTTTTTGGCCAGATGCTGCCGACGGAACAGCGAGAGCGAGACCTGCGCTCAGGCACGCGATGGAGCACCTGGCGAAGAAACCCGCAATACCTGATCTTATTTTCATCGTTGTCTCTCGTGGCGAAGCTCTTCCAACTGCCGCTTCAGGCGGTCCGCCATCTGCTTGGCCTTCGCCTGTAAGGCAGTAGATCCTTCTTGAGCAATAGACGCCGTTAATTCTTCCCAGTGGGAAGCGTAAAGGTGTGCAGTATCGGTCAGTCGCCTGACCATTCCCTCACCAATCGGGTCGGGATTACCGCGCTCCTGATAGGTAACGCCTGCGGAATCGAGTTGGATGTACTCCACCCAATGGAGTGCTCCCTTATACCAATGCAGGCGGAGGAGCTGAGCCTGACAACGCCGGTTTACCTGCTCTAACCGTAGGAGATCGGTGGCCTCAAGATCTGCCGGTTCCCGTTGTAATTCCGCAGCCTCGGTGATCTCATACGCCTGGCGCCAGCTCATGCCGATTGTAAGCTGATCGTACATCGTGATATACGGGAGCGGCGCCTTGTACTCGGCGCTCAAGGCGACTGCCGGGTAGATGAACAATAGACACGCGTAGAGGGCAAAAGATACGAATGGCCGCTTCATGCCCATGAGTGAGGGTACTGTCCTTGTCCGGCATCTGCCGGCTGAAATGACTGCGCGTTGCACGCCTATTGATGCAACCTCGGTCAAGCACCTGATTCTGTCAGAGGGCTAAGCGGTCCGGTAGAGGCGGCGGCGGCGTTGGAGCTGACTGCGACCCGGCAGGGGTGGTGGTGGCCCGAAGCCGGCGGTCGGTTTGCTCAAAGATAAGAGGCGGCCACCAGATAGACCACGTCCAGACACCTGATAAATCGCCTCGGGTCAGGACTTCCACTTGCGACTGTTCGGCCCCCATGTCCCGGACAGCGACGTATACGATTTCTCCCAGGCCTTGTTCCCGGTATGCAGTGGAGAAGTATGCGAGGCGCGGATTGGAATGGCTTGGAACAAGATCGGTCGGAAAAAAGTTGAGGTCTCGAAGCGCCTGGTTCACAGCTACGAGCGTTTCCTTGGCAGGCCGTGGGTAAGATTTGACCGCCCGACTTGCGCCAGGAAAGGCGGCGCAGCCCGCCATCGCCAGGAAGAGCAGCAAGGTCAAAAATTGTCGGTAGCTTTGGTAGCGCATGATGCTTTTTCTACCCTTCCCCGTGTGCATCGTTTCGCTTAGCCAGCCACCAAGCCAGTAGGACCGTCAGTGCCATCAATATCGGCGTGATGCCATATGCGAGGGCGATGATCACGATCTGTCGCATACCTGTCTTTCCACCACGGGTAATCTGCAGGCTATGCGGCGCTTGCCACCTGGCTTGTGCGCGAGGAGAGTCCGACTTCCAGGCCGGCGCGCGCTCGAACCAGCTCCTGAGGCAGGCCGAAATTTACCTCCTCCTTAATCGGTTCGATCTCCTCGATGTTCGTTACGCCCAACTTTTTGAAATAGCTGACGACTCCCTGGACCAGATGCTCGGGAGCTGAAGCTCCCGCTGTGACCCCAATGACCCGTGTACCCTCAAGCCATGCTGGGTTGATCTCGCTGACATCATCGATTAAATAGGCCTGTACCCCTACCCCTTTGGCGACCTCGATCAACCGCTTGGAATTCGAACTGTTTTGCGAGCCGAGGGCCAGAATCAGATCAACGCGTGAGGCCAACTCCTTGAGTGCGGTCTGCCGATTCTGAGTCGCGTAGCAGATGTCTTCTTTTGACGGAGAGGCCAATGCCGGGAACTTCTGTTTGAGGGCGTCGATGATTCCGGTAGTATCATCCAGGCTGAGAGTGGTCTGTGTGATCACCGCCACCTTGGTGGGATCGGGAACGTTCAGCTCCTCCAACTGCTCCGCTGACCCGATGACGGTGATGGCGTCCGGCGCCTCGCCCGTTGTTCCGATTACCTCATCGTGCCCTTTATGGCCGACGAGGATGATAGAGCGGCCTTCTTGGGCGAACTTGATTGCCTCGTTATGCACCTTGGTCACCAGGGGGCAGGTGGCATCGATGACCTTCAGCCGTTTGGCAGCGGCCTGTGCCCGCACCTCCGGAGAGACGCCGTGGGCGCTATATATGACAAGCGCGCCATCGGGAACCTCGTCCAGGTCATCGACAAAGATTGCTCCCTTCTGCTTGAGCTCTTCGACGACATGGCGGTTGTGGACGATCTCCTTCCGGACATACACCGCCTCATCGTACAGGTCGAGGGCGATCTTGACCACATCAATGGCGCGGTCCACGCCGGCGCAAAACCCTCTCGGCGTGGCTAAGATCAGCTTCTCAACGGTCACCAGCATACCTCGCGATGTACGGCTCCATTCAGGCTCAGTTGACGTGACGCACTGACATGGCAGGCATCATAGCAGAGGAGGACGATGCTGTCAAAAACCTCATCCATTCGTTTTTCTCGGGTTCTCGAAGAAAGGTTTGACAGGCGCCCGTGCCAGACTGACACTGAACCGCGTTAGGCGATACCGAGGGCCTTGGCCGCCCGTTTGAGGTCGGGTGGCTTGACCCACAGGATGGCGCCGTACCGATTCTCGCCGGCGCAGACTGCCGTGACGGCGGTGACGTTGATCTTCGTATCCGCCAGTTTGCTCAGTAGATTGGCGACGGCACCGATACGGTCCTTGCCCTGGATGAGAAAGCCGCTCTTCTTCTTGCTGAGCTTACACCCGGCTTTCTTGGCGCATTTCGCAAAGGCTACCGGATCGGCTGGGATAAAATCTAATTGGGCGCGCCGGCCCCTGGGAAACCCTGAAAAGGCCAGCAGGTTGTGCCCTGCTTCCTTAATCGCGCTGAGCACGCGCGCCGCCTCTCCCGGCTTGTTGGGGGTCTCAATGTAGAAGTAATCTACGCGAGTGATCGTCTCAGCCATGGTCGCCTCCTTGCGGCGCGTACTGTGGTTTACGGCACCGGATACCGCATGAATCAACAACGCGTTAACTCGCCGAACAGCCTATCCCGCGAAGACTCTTTGAACTGATGCCACAATATTGTAAAATCCACGCCGTGTCAACTGCTCGGGCGACGGAAGAGGCGAGGGGAACCTACCGGATGAGTCTGGAAGGAGCGGAGAGGAAATCCGACGATGCTGACGCGTCATAACAGACCGTTGAGGTGGAGTCGTGTGGTAAAGCAGATGCTGCTGCTGGGCGTCCTGGTCTTCGCGCTGACAGCCTGTGCGAGCTGGCGAGTCAAGTCGACCTTGCCGGGACCGGGCGTGCCGCTCATCTCCAATCTCCAGATCGAACCCGTGAAGGTGAAAGTCGGAGAAACGGTGAGAGTCACCTTTGACTTCGAAGACACCGATGCTGACGTTGTGGAGGCTCGCATCTTTCCTTCTGAGGTTCGGGAATGGGTCTACACACCGGCCCTTGCGCCGAAGATCCTGGACCTGAAAACCGATAAGTACGGCCTGGCCATCGGGACAGTCGAAACAAGCCTCAAGTGGGAGAGCGAGGGGATCAAGATCGTAGAGGTCTTCGTGGTGGATGAAAAGAATCACACGAGCAACGCATTGCGAGCGCGTGTCGCGGTCAGCCGTTGGTGAGCGTTGGGTTTCTCGAATCGCGCAGGCGCGAAACGCCGTTTTTCAGCGCCTGCCCATTGACATTCTCAGACTCGTGATTTACTGTTATGGGGTTTCAAGCGAGGAGATTTTGGGATAGAGGAGGACAACAACCGGATGCCGCAACTTCGCAAGGATCCGATCACTTCGCGATGGGTCATTATCTCGACAGAGCGAGGGAAGCGCCCCTTGGACTTTCCCGCCGCTCCGCCGCCGAAGCAATTGGGGTTTTGCCCCTTCTGCCCAGGGAATGAAGACAAAACGCCTCCTGAGATCATGGTCTATCGAAAGAACGGTGACCTGTCAGATCGCAAGGGATGGAGCCTTCGTGTTGTACCCAACAAGTTCCCTGCACTCCAGATCGAGGGAGACCTGGATCGGGCGGGTGAAGGGATCTACGATAAGATGCACGGGTTAGGGGCTCATGAGGTGATCATTGAGTCCCCCAACCACAATGACGTACTCTCCGCCATGCCTGAGGAGCGGATAGAGGATGTCCTGTGGGCCTATCGGGACCGGATACTCGATCTCAAGAAAGACGACCGATTTCAGTACATCTTGATCTTCAAGAACCACGGTGAGCAAGCCGGCGCCTCCTTGGAACACCCTCATTCTCAGCTCATTGCGACCCCTATCGTTCCGAAGCGGGCTCGAGAAGAGGTAGATGGCGCCAAGGCCTACTTTGATTACAAGGATCGATGTATCTTCTGCGACATGATCCGTCAGGAACTGCAGCAAGAACTGAGGGTGATCGCGCGGAATGATGAGTTCATCGCGATCGCGCCCTTCGCGTCGCGCTTTCCGTTCGAGACCTGGATCCTTCCCAGGAGGCATGAACCGTTCTTCCAGGATGCGCAGAAGCACGACATGGTGAGTTGCTCCAGGATGTTGAAGGAGGTCCTTGGCAAAATGAATCAGGTGCTCATCGATCCCCCGTACAATTACCTGATTCACAGTTTGCCGCTCCAGGAGACCGAGGTGAATCATTATCACTGGCATATTGAGATTATGCCGACCCTCGCCAAGGTGGCAGGCTTCGAGTGGGGGACCGGTTTTTACATCAATCCTGTTCTTCCCGAGGATGCAGCCAAGCATCTTCGGGAGGCACGATTGTAGCTGCCTAGAAAACAGTCAGGGTAGGCAGAGGGATGCGTAAAGCTTTGGCAGGGCCGGAGGCTCAGCAAGCGGAAAAATAACTGGAACGGTCCAGAGGTGGTGGGTTTGGCAGGCCGACGGAGCGATAGCGGAGGATTTCATATGCCAGGCGTTTTGGCATACGATTTGCTCTTTCAAGCGACGGGTGCAAAGACTGGCAGTGGTGTCGAGAGCGGGGGTGTGAGGCCCCCGACCGGGAGGCAAACGCCTTCAGAGACGGAGGATGGCGGATGAAGAAGATCGAGGCGATCATCAAACCCTTCAAACTTGATGAGGTGAAAAGCGCGCTGGCCGAGGTGGGGATCCAGGGCCTGACCGTAAGCGAGGTCAAGGGGTTCGGACGACAGAAGGGGCACACCGAACTGTACAGAGGTAGTGAATATACCATAGACTTTCTACCCAAGGTGAAGATCGAGGTCGTCGTTCCGGACGACAAGTGCGATAAGGTTGTGGAGACGATCCTGTCCTCGGCGAAAACGGGTCGCATTGGAGATGGGAAGATCTTCATTGTGTCGATTGATGAGGTCGTCCGGATCCGGACCGGCGAGAGGGGCGAGGCGGCGATTTAAAGGTGAACTGTTCAACGGCGAATTGTTCGACCCGAGAAGGAGGAAAGGCAGTCCTATGACACCGAAGGATGTCATCAAGCTGGCGAACGACCGAGGCGCAAAGATCGTTGACCTCAGATTCATCGACCTGCCCGGTCTGTGGCAGCATTTTTCCATGTCCAGGCGAGAATTGACGGAAGAGCTGTTCACGGACGGGGTCGGGTTCGATGGATCCTCTATTCGAGGTTTCCAGGCGATTCATGAGTCGGATATGCTCCTGATTCCCGATCCGGCGACGGCGATTATGGATCCCTTCACAGCCGTTCCCACCCTGGTCTTGATCTGCAATATCATGGATCCGGTGACACGGCAGCTCTACAGTCGAGACCCGCGGTATATTGCGCAAAAGGCCGAGGCGTACCTCAAGTCAACAGCGCTTGCAGATACCTCCTACTTCGGCCCCGAGCTGGAGTTCTTCGTCTTTGACGACGTTCGGTTCGATCAGAGCTACCAGCACGGCTACTACTTCATTGACTCGGAGGAGGGATTTTGGAACGCCGGGAAGGAAGAAAAGCCGAACTTGGGCTATAAGCCTCGCTACAAGCAGGGCTATTTCCCTGTGCCGCCGATGGACAAGCTCCAGGACCTCCGCTCGGAGATGGTGTTGTCGCTGGAGTCTGTCGGGGTTCCGATTGAGGTCCACCATCATGAGGTCGCGACGGCCGGTCAGTGCGAGATCGACATGCGGTTCGACACGCTCACCAAAATGGCGGACAAGGTGTTGTGGTACAAGTATTGCGTGAAGAACACCGCCCGCAAGCACGGCAAGACGGCCACCTTCATGCCCAAGCCGATTTTCCAGGACAACGGCTCAGGTATGCACGTTCACCAGAGCCTCTGGAAGGGTGGCAAGAACACCTTCTGGGAGCTTGGAGGGTACGGGGATCTGTCCGCGACGGCCCGTTACTACATCGGCGGATTGCTCAAGCATGCGCCCGCGCTCTGCGCCTTCATCGCTCCCACCACAAATTCGTACCGGCGACTCGTGCCCGGCTACGAGGCGCCGATCAACCTCGTGTACAGCCAACGCAACCGATCGGCCGCCGCCAGGATTCCCCTCTATTCAAAGAGCGAGAGGGCAAAGCGGATCGAGTTCCGAACGCCCGACCCCAGTTGCAACGCCTACCTGGCCTTCAGCGCGATGCTCATGGCGGGTATTGACGGCATCCAGAAAAAGCTTGATCCCGGACAGCCGATCGACAAAGACCTGTACGAGCTCGAGCCGGAGGAGGCGAGGGAGATCAAGCAGTTGCCAGGCAGCCTGGGCGAGGTCCTGGACGCCCTGGAAGCCGACCACGAGTTCCTGTTGAAGGGCGATGTCTTCACCCCGGATCTCATCGAGACCTGGATCGAGTACAAGCGGAAGAACGAGGTCGACCCGATCCGCCTCCGCCCTCATCCCTGGGAGTTCGCCCTCTACTTCGACATCTAATCCTTTTATAGTTGCTCATCCGACAAACGGTCCTGGATACATCATCCAGGACCGTTTTACTTTTCCCTAATCTGAGGACGATTTCTGTGCATCTTATCGCTGGGTTTCTCACACAACTTGCGACGTCCCGACCCGTCATGATAGTATGCGGGTGCAAGGAGTATAGCCGGCATCAGTCCTGAATCGAGAGAGGAGGAGGGAAGAGATGAAGCGCATGGGTGTGTGGTTGGTTCTTACTGCATTCGGTGTCGCGGTCACGGGGTGCGCCACGAGCACCCAGCCTGGCTACTACGCCTATCCTAAGGCGGGGCAGACGGTAGAACAGTTTAACCGCGACCAGTACGAGTGCCGAGCTTGGGCAATGCAGCAAAGCGGGTATGATCCATCAGGTGCGGAGACCGCCAAGGGCGCAGGGGTCGGCGGGGTGCTAGGCGCGCTCGGGGGCGCTGCGGCAGGCGCGGCCATCGGCGCGGCGACCGGTCACGCCGGCACAGGCGCGGCCATCGGCGCGGCGACGGGCGGGATCGGCGGCGCTGTTATCGGTGGGGGCAGCGCCTCCGCGCAGGGCAAGGACGGCTACGACCGGGCCTACGCCGCCTGCATGACCGCACGCGGGTACGTGGTGCGATAGCCTCAGCCTTCAGAGCAGGCCTACAACTCTATGCGAGCGGAGACACTGTCGCTGTTTCCGCTCGTTGTTTTTTCGGTGATCAAGCTGTGAGGACCATCCATGAGCATGCCGTTTCCACCTGACGTTGAGGCGCTGGCTGCTGCCGGCTGTCGATACCCTGAACAAGCTCGGCAAAATCTGCAACGCTTGGCGGGATCCTCACATCTGACCGCGTTCCAATCGTTTCTTCCACTGCTCCTGGATCGTCTGGTCAATCTTGCCGACCCGGACATGGCGTTGAACAATCTCGAACGGTATGCCGAGGCCGTCATTGACCGGGGATTCCTCTTCTCGCTCTTCCGAGACAGTCCGAAGTCGCTCGATCTTGTGCTGACACTCTTTGGGAGTTCGCAGCATCTCTCCGACATCCTGATCCGCTACCCCCAGGACCTACACTGGCTGCTGGAGCCCGGGCTGCTCCGGCAAGCCAGGTCCCAAGAGGAGTTGGCCGAAGAGTTGAGCGGATTACTCTTGAGAGCGATGAGCCAGCAGCGGGTATGGACGGCGCTACGTCGATTCAAGATGCGGGAGACCTTACGGATCGGGCTCCAGGATCTTCTTGGTAATTTAGACTTGACCGGTGTGACGCAGCAACTCTCCCTGATGGCTGATGTGACGCTGCAGCGTGCTTATGAGATCTGCCGCGCTGAACTCGTGCGTCGGCACGGCGAGCCGCAGTGCGTTGGATCCTCAGGCGATAAGGTGTGCGGATTTGCGATTATCGGGATGGGGAAGCTCGGCGGCGAGGAGCTGAATTTCAGTTCGGACATCGATCTGCTGTTTATCTATGAAGGGGATGGGGAGACGGGAGGATTCGTCGGCCCGTCCGGCGCCCTCATCGGCAGGGTAAGCAACTATGAGTTCTTCACTCGCCTGGGGGAGAACGTGATTAAAGCGATCGGCGAGCTGACATCGGAAGGACGGGTCTTCAGGGTTGATATGCGGCTTCGGCCTGAGGGGCAGGCGGGTCCGCTGGTCTATTCGCTCAGGGGGTATGAACTCTATTACGAATCATGGGGACAGACGTGGGAGCGGATGGCCCTGATCAAAGCGAGGCCGGTAGCCGGTGATCCGGAACTTGGGGATACGTTCCTCAAGCTGGTTGCGCCGTTCGTCTATCGCCGGTCGCTCGACTACAGCGCGATCGGGGAGATTCGGGCTGTGAAGGACCGGATCGATGCTAAAGTCGGACGGGACCAGCAGACCTTCCGTCACGTCAAGCTGGGTTACGGGGGTATTCGTGAGATCGAATTTATCGCGCAGACCTTCCAGCTTCTGTATGGGGCAAGCGATCTATGGATCCGCGAGCCGAATACCCTCCGCGCGCTCCAGCGATTGGCTGATCGTGGGCATGTCACCGCCGATGAGCATGCGACATTGGCATTGGCCTATACCTTCCTCCGTACGGTCGAGCATCGCCTCCAGATCCTCCACCACTTGCAGACCCATACCTTGCCGACGGACCAGGAGAGTCTCATCAAGCTGGCTCGTCGTCTCGGTTACTCCCCCGACCGATCGCCTGATCCGGCGGCGGCCTTACAGCGGGATTATCAGCGGCACATCCAGGGGGTCCGACAGGCATACGACTGCCTGCTGAGGGAGCCGCCTCCAGGAGCGGAGGAGATCCCGTCTCACCCGCTCGCCGAATTTCTGGATGGGCGGGCAGATGAAAAAGTAGTGCGGGAGCAGTTGGCAGCGGCGGGAGTCTTGGACCTGGATCGCGCTGTCCGTACGCTGCTTGTGCTACGCGACGGCCCTCCCTTCAGACACACTGCGGCCGGCACTCGGCGGATCCTCGCCGCCCTGGCGCCTACGCTCATCGAGGGCTTGACGCAAGCGCCGGATCCGGACCTGGCCCTCCTCCAGTGTGAGCGGTTTGTTGAAGGGGTCGGTTCAGGCGCCGGCCTGTACGACCTCTTCAAACAGGCGCCGCTCGCCCTGGTTCACCTGATGCGACTCTTCGGCTCAAGCGAGTTCCTCTCGCAGATCCTGATTCGGCACCCCGCGCTCGTGGATCTGCTGCTCCTACCCGATCAGGCCGAACCCGGTCGACCCGGCAAGCTGGTTGAGGAATGTTTGAGCGCGGTGGCCGCTGCCCCGCCGGGGAGCCCACGGTTGGATGCGTTGCGGCGGTTCAAACAGGCTGAGGAGTTCCGAATTGGTGTCCTGGACCTGCTTGGAAAGGCCGACCTTGACGACATGAGCCTGGCGTTGACGCGTCTCTCGGAGGCCTGCGTCCAGACGGCCTATTGGTTGGGTCGGGAAGACCTGAGATCGCAGTGCGACCTACCGTCATCAGGAGGGTTCGTTGTGTTGGGCCTGGGCAAATGTGGAGCCGAGGAGATGGGGTATGGGTCCGACCTCGATCTCGCCTTTGCCTACGCGCAAGAAGGGGTAACGACGAGCGGGCCCGAGCGCCTGAGCTATGCCGACTATTTCGAGCGTCTGGCCGATAGAATCTGCAAGATCCTGACGACCATCACCAAGGAAGGAACGGCCTACCGGGTTGACATTCGGCTACGACCGGGCGGATCGGCGGGCCGAGTCGCGCAATCCTTCTCGGCATTTGAGACTCACTTTGCCCATACGGCAGAGCTGTGGGAGCGTCAGGCGTACCTGAGGGCGCGTCCCATCGCGGGCGACCTCGACCTCGCGGCGCCGTTCATGGCTTCATTGTCCGAGCTGATCTATCGACCGATTTCGGTGGAGAGCCTGGCAGCGAATATGACGGCGATGCGACGTCGAATGGAGCTGGAGCTGACCAAGGAGAAAACCGGTGAGCGCCACGTGAAGTTGGGAAGCGGCGGGATCGTTGACATAGAGTTCATTGCCCAGTTCCTCCAGCTCGCGTACGGATCTACACTGCCCGCGCTGCGGGTGAACAACACGCTGAACACCTTGGAGGCGGCGCGCGGCGCGGGCCTGCTCGCCGACCGGGATGTCGCTCAGCTTTGCGATTCCTATCGATTCCTGCGGACTGTGCAGAATCGTCTTCGGGTCGTGGCCGATCGTGAGACCTCCGTATTGCCGCAGGATCCAAGTCGGCTTGATCGCCTGGCGCGACGTCTTGGATATGGCGTGGGTGACGGTGGAGGTCCGGGGGAACGGTTACTGGCCGACTACCGGCGCCACACGGAGCGGGTACGGGGGATTTACGAGACGACCTTCCGCCGTTATAATCGCGGTGAATCCTGAAGCTGACGCGGGGGTTGATGATGCGCATCATTCTGTACACCGGCAAGGGTGGGGTAGGCAAGACGACGGTTTCAGCCGCCACGGCGTTGATGGCGGCCGAGCGAGGCTACCGCACCTTGGTGATCAGCACCGATCCGGCCCACAGCTTGGCCGATGCCTTCGATCGGCCTCTCGGGCCGGAGCCGACGCCGATCACCGATCATCTCTGGGGCCAGGAGATCAATGTCCTGGAGGAGATCCGGACCCACTGGGGCGAGGTCAAGGACTATCTCACGGTCCTGTTCGCCACGCGCGGCGTAGAGGAGGTGATTGCCGAGGAGATGGCGGTCTTCCCTGGGCTGGAGGAGTTGTGCAGCCTCTTGCAGATCCGGCTGCGAGGGGAGGAAGGACGCTTCGATTGTCTCATTGTCGATTGCGCGCCGACGGGGGAGACGATGCGCCTGTTGAGCTTTCCCGATGTGGCTCGCTGGTACATGGAGAAGCTCTTTCCGTGGGAGCGGCGGATCGTGACCGCGATGGGTCCCATTGTCCAGCCCTTCGTACCTGTTCCCCTTCCCAAGGATAATGTGTATGCGGCTATCGAGGCGCTCTTTACTCGCATTGACGGGATGAAAGAGGTGCTGTGCGATCCGAAGCGCTCCAGCGTCAGGCTGGTCCTGAATCCGGAGAAGATGGTCATCAAAGAGGCGCAGCGGGCCCTCACCTATCTCAACCTCTACGGCTACGTGACCGATGCTGTCATCTGTAATCGCATCTTGCCTCGTCAACTCCAGCACGGGTATTTTGCCGAGTGGAGCCATATCCAGGGCCGGTACCGGGAGATGATCCAGCGAGGCTTTTCGCCGATCCCGATCTGGGAGATCCCGCTCTTTGACCGCGAGGTCGTCGGGCTCTCGATGCTTGAGCGCATGGGCAGGAGCCTCTTTGCCGACCAGGATCCGCTGAACGTCTGGATGTCGGGCCCGATCCAGACGGTTCGCAAGAAAGGCGGCCACTACTATCTTCGGTTGAAGCTCCCATTCCTTCAGAAGGAGGAGTTATCGCTCTTGAAGCGAGGCGATGAGCTGGTAGTATCGATCGGGAACTTTCGGAGAGACCTTATGCTGCCCAGAGCGTTAGCCGATCTTACGGTGAAAAGAGCGCGACTTGAGGAGGGCTATCTCGTGGTGCGCTTTGGTCAGGACGGAAGCCCCAAGGAGGAGAAAAAAGATGGCTAAGAAGGAAAAAGAGATGTGCCCGCATCGCTGTCCGTTGTGCGCCCTCTACGAGGCGCAGGAGGGATTTCAGCGGGGGGTCAGGGAGTGTATACCCCAAGAAGTGAGCGTACATATCAATCAGGCGGGGCGTGAACTGCTCCTCGCGGTTCAGGCGTTGTGTGACAGAGGGTGTTGGGCGGCGGCTTCTGAGTCAAAGCCGGGCTCACGCCGGAAGGCCCAGAGAGTCACAGTCGAATAGAGGCGGGAAGCTCGAACACACCGTTGGCATAGGGAGGAACGATGAAGGTATTTGTGACTGGCGCAAACGGCTACATCGGCTTGAACGTGGCCTCGGCCTTTCGCCGTGCCGGCCATGAGGTGTGGGGACTGGTCCGCAGCGAGAAAAAGGCTCACACCATTGCTACGCACGAGATCCGCCCGGTCATCGGGAGTATGCAACAACCGGACAGTTACCGGCAGATCGCTGAGCAATGCGCTGTGCTGATCCACGCCGCCGTGGATTATCAGGCCGATACCTTTTCGCTGGATAGACAAACGATGGAGGTGTTGCTGGCGACGAGCAACCGCGATTCGCAGTCGAAGATCGTTGTGTACACAAGTGGGACATGGGTCTACGGCGATACCCTCGGCAAGACCGTGGATGAGGGTGCGTCCTTGAGACCTGCGGCACTGGTTGCCAGCCGTCCCGGCATCGAGCAGATGGTACTGAACGCTTCCGGAGTCCGGGGAGTCGTGGTACGGCCCGGCTGCGTCTATGGTCGGCAAGGGGGACTGGCCGGGATGTGGTTCGATGGGCCCGACAAAGGCAGACTGCTTCA
>JAGWRQ010000148.1 GCA_028869615.1 Candidatus Methylomirabilota bacterium
CGAGAACCGGCACCGCAATCTCTCACATTCCGAATTTGTGCGCCCGGTTAGCAAAAAAGATCCCGGAGGGATGATCCGCCGGGAACTCCTTCAGCACCTTAAAGGTCGCTGTATCGTAGACGACCACTTTGCCGCCGTCCATGAGAGAGACGTATGCGGCTTCTCCCTTCGGCGTAAACTGTGGGTGGGTAGCTCCGGGCCCGGGATTGAGCGTTTTGACAACTTTCATACTGTCGACGTCGATAACATCGACCAGGTCCCCGTTCTTGCCGATAATGTCCACCCACACCTGACGTCCGTCAGGCCGCGCCACAGTGTAGAGCGCCGTGCCGCTGATCGGTATGGGGGCGAGCGGCGTCCAGTCGAGCGTTGAATACACTAAGGCGACCTCACGCTTCAGTGCGGGAAGAAAGGCCAACCTTCCCGTAAGCGCCCAGCCTTTCAGATGCGGAATCTTCCACAGCGGAACCTCGGGTCCTTTGCCCTGGTCGGCAAGAATCGGCGCGACTCGCTCAAGCCTCCACATGTCGAGGAGGCCCATCCAGTTTGAGCCTAAAAAGCCCGCGAGGTAATAGCGCCCGTCCGGACTGATCAGGGCGTCGTAGGGCGTCTTCCCGACATCGGTAAACTTGTGGATGACCGGAAACTCTTTCTTCCCCGCATCCACAACCCAAATACTGTTGGCATCCATCAGAGAAAACACAAGAAGGTTGCCGGGGGCATCGACCAATCCCACCACCCGGGAAGACAACTCCTTTCCATCCTTTCCACTCGCATCCACATACAGGGCCGGGATCGTCTTGACCAGTTCCAGCGTGTCGGCATCCAGAATACGCACCTCGCCGGGCACGTAGTTGCTGAGGGCGACGTACTTTCCATCCTGGCTGATTACGCCGCCCACGGACAGTTTCCCCGCATTGACTTTTTTGACGAGCTTCAGCGTCAATAGGTCGATCTTAGAGACCTCTCCCTCGCGACCAATGACAAAGGCGTAGCGCGCATCAGGGGAAAATTTCACCGTCGCATGGGTAAGGTTACCGAGTCCGGAGATCCGCCCCAGCAGTTCGTGGCGGGAGGAGTCGATGACCAGAACACTGCCGGCCTGCCGCTCAATGACAACCACCAACGACGCCGTCCCCCAACGCCGCTCATCAGCGCTCGATTGCAGGGGCAGACTGAGAACAACGAGAAGGAGAACGAAAAAAACCTTAACCGCGGACCGAAACATGCGTGCTTTCACAGCTATCTTCCTTTCCAACCGACGAAATCCCCAACTCCTCATCGCTCAGGTAGCAGCCAGGATCGGAAGCCCACAGGTCTCCGGTCGTTGCCTCCGCTCTTACCCTCGAGTTGCCACCGCACAGCTCAAGATACGGGCAGCGAGCGCAACGGCCTTTAAGCGCGTGACGGCGATCTTTGAGGACGCGCATAATTGGATCGGTGGCATCTTCCCAGATCGCCGCAAAGGCCCTCTCGCGGACATTACCGAACGAGTAATGTCTCCAGAACGGATCGGCATAGACGTGGCCGAGGCTGTCGATGCAGCCCAGCGAGGTGCCGGAGCTGTTGCCCCTTCGGCGTTGCAGAAACCGGAACACCGATTGCGCTTGCGCGGGGGCGGAACTTCGCATCTTCAAGTAGAGGTAGACGCCATCGGCATCGTTATTACCGGTGGTCACTTCGATCTCGAAGCCACGGCGATGAAAATCTATACTCCTCTGAATGAGATAATCGAGCGCGCCGCGCTTTTCCTCAGGCAACAGATCGTCATGGATGAGTCCCACGCCCCGTCCCGCGTAGACCAGGTGAGCGAAGTAGAGACGGTCCAAGTTCTCCTGCTCTGCTAAGTCGCAAATCGCCGGCAGGTCAGGGAGGATCCGGCGGCACAGCGCGGTCCGCACGCCGACCTTCATTCCTGCATCGCGGCAGTGGCGCAGCCCTTGTAGCGCCAGCGCGAACGAGCCATCCATTCCCCGAAAGCGATCATGTACGGGGCCGACTCCATCCAGGCTCACGCCAACATACGTCATACCGGTAAGCCTCAACCGCTTCGCTACCGCGGCGTCGATCAACGTACCGTTCGTTGACAGCGCGCAACGCAATCCAAGATCCCTCGCATGCTCTGCAAGCGCGTAGAGATCCTCTCGGAACAACGGATCTCCACCGGACAGGATGAGCATCGGGATCTTATAGTCAGCCAAGTCAGCAATCAGCCGCTTTCCTTCATCGGTCGTCAACTCGTCGGCGTAAACGCGGTCCTGTGATTGGCTGTAGCAGTGCAGGCAATGGAGGTTACAGCGCCGTGTCAGATTCCAGATGACCACCGGCCTTTCGGCAGAGGGCGGCAGAAACGATCCGTCTTTCCGCTGCAGCGGCGTCTGAGAGCCGTGAACCGGCCCGCATAGCAGTTCCGTGATCCTCAGCATCGTCGATGATCCAGGGCCTCAGCCCACACCGTTGATCAACCCAAAAAAATATCATAACACATAATAAACCTCGGGGCGAGCCCTGAAGGGCTCGCCCCGAAGGTCCGATTCTTTATGCGTAACCCCGGTTAATAAATATCGTGTACCGTGTTATAGACGTTAAACTTGCCTGTTGGGGTGATGATGCGCGGATCGTCGATCCTGGCCTTCTCTTTGAGCGTCTTATCGTCATAGACAACGATCTCGCTCTGGCCGTCTTTCTTCCCCCACACGCTCACCCATACCTCGTCTCCGGCTTTGTTGTACTCGAAATGAACCGCGCGCCCTTTGTCCGACACTTTCCAGCACTTCGAACCTTTGTCCGGATTTGCTTTCTCAAAGACACAGACTTGCTTTTGAATCGCCGGGTCACCGTTCAAGGCGTGATCCACCCAGACATTTTTGCTCTTCGGGTGCGTCTTGATAAACAGGCCGCCGCCGCCCAGGGTCTTGATCTCTCTCACCTTTTTCCACGCATACTGCTTGTGCTTGGCCGGATCGGTGCCGTAGACGGCGACCTTACCTTCACCGAGATGCGGTGTGCCATTCACCGGACCGAACTTCGGGTCGAGCCAGTTGGCGCCGCGCCCCGGATGAGGCTTGATTCCGGATTCGAATATCGCCTCCAGTTTGCCTTTCTCGACGTCGATGACGACCACCTTATTCGCCATGTTCGCCGCTACCATGAAGTAGCGTTTGGTGGAATCCCAACCGCCATCATGCAGAAACTTCTCGCCTTGAATCTGGGTCATTTTGAGGTTCTTGAGATCCGAGTAATCGACCAGCCAGATAAGCCCGGTCTCCTTGATGTTAATAACCCACTCGGGCTTGAAATGCGATGCCACGATCGAGGCGACCCGGGGCTCTTGGTGGTACTCCATCGTATCATAGGTCATGCTCCTGGTGCTGACGACCTTCAACGGTTCCAGTGTGGCGCCGTCCAACACGATGAATTGCGGCGGCCAATAGCACCCAATGACCGCAAGCTTATCGGTGAAGTCGCCGAGATGACCTTTATACTTGCTCGTATCAATGGAGCGCGCATCGCTGCATGGCTTGACCTCCGCGACCTTATCCGGGACTTTCATCCACAAATCGATCATCGTCGCCCGGCCATCGCGGCCAATGGTATACACATACCGTCCGGAATAGGACATGCGTGAGATATGGACCGCAAAGCCGGTCTTGACAATGTTGACGATCTCCTTGGTGTCGCCGTCGATGATGGCCACCTGGCCGGCGTCGCGCAGGGTCACAGAGAAAAAGTTCTGCCAGTCGCGGTTGTGTTCGGGCTTGGTGGGTCGCTTATCAGGCGGCACGATCAGCTTCCAACTTGCCTTCATCTCCGACATGGGGATCTCAGGTGGCACAGGCGGATCGTGCTGGATGTACCGGGCCATCAGATCGATTTCACTGTCCGAGAGAATACCTTGCCGACCCCAGTCCGGCATGCCGCCTCCCGTACCGTTCGTGATGAACGCCTTCAGAACCGGCGTGGTTAACGCACGGGTTTTCGCCGGTAGAAGTTGTGGGCCCGTCGCGCCTTTTCGTAGGACCCCGTGGCAGCCTGCGCATCGGTCAAAGTAGATGCGCTTGGCCGTTTCAAGCTCACCAGGCGCCAGAGGTGGAGCCGGCGGAAGATCCTGCGCTGCAGGCGCCGGCTGCTGAGGCTGGGCGCAAGCAGGAATGATCCATAGCATCCACAGCAAACTAGTCAACAACGCCAACCTTGCTTTGGTCGCCACGTCACTTCTCCTTTTGTTGAATTGTTGAACAGTGTTCACGGGTCTTCTATGGTTAGCGCTCTAATAGCATTCTGATAGTCGTTAGATGATTAGAAGGCGTTCATAATGCTGAACTATGTGTTTCTGTGACTGCTGAGGTTAGGCACCGCACTTCGAAGCTACATCGGGCGTCACTATCGCACCGCACGCGTTCCTCTGTCAAGAGTTTTCTTCAGCCGAATCGGGCGGTACATTTCGGTTGAAAGCGCCTGGGCAGCAATGGTAGGGTAGACACGCAGCGATACGCCGCTATCTGGCATGTAGCTACGGGAGAGCGCGAAAGCGGGAACGGGTGAGTCATGGAGACGCGAGATGTTTGAGACCATCGAATGGACGTCAGCAGGTATGGTCCGGCTGCTGGATCAGCGCCGGTTACCGGCGGAGGAGGTATATGTCGAGTGCCGCGATGCGGCGGCTGTGGCGCACGCGATCCGGTCGATGCAGATCCGCGGGGCCCCGGCGATCGGCGTGGCCGGCGCAATGGGTCTGGCGTTAGCGGCGCAGTCGATCCGGGCAAACAGTTTCGAGGAGTTCTATAAGGAGTTGTCGCGCCAGGGGGACGAACTGTGCAGGACCCGCCCCACGGCCGTGAATCTGGCGTGGGGGATCGAGCGGATGCAGCGGTGCGCTGAGCAGTATAGCGCCCTCCCGATCGCCGAGCTCGTCCAGATCCTCATCCGGGAGGCGAAACGGATCAGGGAGGAGGACATCCGGGACAACCGGGCGATCGGCGCGCACGGCCGAGAGCTGATCCCCGATGGGGCCGCCATCCTCACCCACTGTAACGCCGGCGCCCTGGCTACCGCCGGTTATGGGACCGCCCTGGGGGTCATCCGCGCGGCGCACGCGGCAGGGACCAGACTGTCGGTATGGGCCAGCGAGACGCGACCGTTTCTGCAGGGCGCTAGGCTGACCGCCTGGGAGTTGCAGCAGGACGGCATCCCGGTCACGCTCATCACCGACAACATGGCCGGGCACCTGATGCAGCGGGGCGAGATCGATCTCATCATCGTCGGGGCCGACCGGATCGCCCGCAATGGCGACGTGGCGAACAAGATCGGGACCTATACCCTGGCCGTCCTGGCGCAGGCGCA
>JAGWRQ010000149.1 GCA_028869615.1 Candidatus Methylomirabilota bacterium
TCAGTTCTTTTGCCAGTTTGAGTTTCCATGCACCCTCCGCGTCGAGCTTAACGTACTCGATACCCCTGTAGTCTGATGGTAACTCAACGCTCTCATCGTAGAGGACAGCAACCTGGGACCGTCCGAGCTTCCCCAAGAAATACCCTAGTTCTAGTATCACGTTCTGTCTAGCACGCGGCTGCGAAGCCTCCGAAGCCCCAGCCGCCTTACCCGTGTCGTCTGGCGTGAGCAAGACGATGGCGAAGGAAACCTTGCTATGGGCCTCGAGCTTCTCGACAATCGACTGGTTCTTTCCCGGTTGCTCGAAGAGGATCACGGGCTGCAGGTCCAACTTTTCGAGAAAGCGGGCCGTCTGCTGAAGGATGGCCTGATCATGGCCGTGAACCAGGAAGACTCGCCGAGACGGGGCCGTGATCGCGGTTATTGCAGGCTCTGGTCCCCGTGGCGCACTCTGGCGCTTAGCGATTGTATGCCCAGCTTTGAGTGCTCCCAACACACGATCGGCTGAGGACTTGAAAAAGTACGACCCGTGACTGTCCGCTTCGATCTCCTTGAGAAGGGACTTTGCTGATTGCCCGAGTTGCTGAATCGCGTCGATGGCCTGTAGGCGCCAGGAAACATATTCGGGCTGGAGGTCCCCATTGTGCCCCAAAACCGGCGTACCGCCTTGAGGTCTGAGCCGTTCACCCTCAGCAATTAGTTGCTCAATGGTTGTCAAGATGTCCATAGATCTTCGCTCTCAGATGAGTTCAGCCTAACATTTACTTTTTAGCTTCTTTTACGAATAGAGACATTCTATTTGATAGCAGCATGGTGTCAAGGTATTATCGCCAAAACAGTCATAGCCTTCCGGGACTCGAAGACGCGATAGACTCGATAGATATTTTCTGAGCGGGAGAGATGGGGAAACTCAAGGCGATTATCTTTGACGTGGATGGGACGCTGGCCGATACAGAGGTCAATGGGCATCTGGCGGCTTGCAACGAGGCGTTCGCGCGGATGGGGTTCGACATCCGCTGGAGCTGGGAGGAGTTCAAAGAGCTGCTGAAGATCCCCGGCAATGCCCGGCGGATGCGGCTGGCGCTCTCAACCCGGACATCGCTCTCCGAGGCCGAGCTCGACCGGATCGTACCGGAGCTGTTCGCGCTGAAGAAGGAGTGCTACCTGAAGCGGGTTGATAAGCTGCCGCTTCTTCCCGGTGTGGCCCGGATCATCCACGAGGCGATCGATCGCGGTATTCGACTGGCAATCGTATCGGTCACCCATGAGGATCAGATCGTCGCGCTCCTCAAGGCGCAGATCCCCGAGGCGCTCGATGCTTTTGACCCGATTCTCGGCAAACAATCCGGCGAGAAGGACTCGGCCCTCTATGCTCGGTGCGCCGCGATGCTCGGATGCGATGTGTCGGAGATCCTGGTCATTGAGGATTCCGAAAAGGGTGTCAAGGCGGCCAAGGGGGCCGGCCTGCCCTGCGCGGTCGTCTATAACGACTATACCAAGGGCCAGGACTTCACCGGCGCCGAGCTCGTGGTCCGGAGCCTGGAGCATCTGAACCTCGACCTCCTGGAAAGGCTGTGCCTGGGCTGACCAAGAAGTACGTAATCGCGTGTGCGGGATCGATTCTTGACATCGTTAAGGGCGATATGTAACTGTCTGCACAGCACATCACCGTTTGCCAGTGGAGTCGCGATGGTCATCGGGGTCCCAAAAGAGATCAAAGAGGCTGAGAGCCGAGTGGCGATCATACCGGCCGGCGTGAAGGCCTTGCGGGCGCATGGGCACCGGGTTCTGGTCCAGCGAGGGGCGGGGGTCGGCTCCGGCTTGCCGGACGAGGCCTACGCTAAGGCGGGAGCGGAGCTGGTGGGCGATCCGAGCATGATCTATGGTGAGGCTGATCTCATCTATAAGGTCAAGGAACCCATCGCTGCCGAGTGTGAGATGCTTCGGGAAGGGCAGGTGCTGTTTACCTTCCTGCATCTGGCCCCCATGCCCGAACTCACTAAACGGCTCCTCGCGCGGCGGGTGGTGGCCGTGGCCTATGAGACCGTACAGACGCCGGACGGCCGAAAGCCGCTGCTCGAGCCGATGAGCGAGATCGCCGGACGGATGGCCATCCACATCGGGGCGCACTATCTGGCTACCCCGCATGGCGGGCGGGGTGTGCTGATCGGCGGGGTGCCCGGGGTCCCTCCCGCTACCGTGGTGATCCTCGGCGGCGGAACCGTCGGGGCCAACGCCGCGAAGGTGGCGGCGGGCATGGGCGCCTGGGTCTATCTGTTGGACGTGGACCAGGCCCGCATGCGTTACCTTGACGAGATCCTTCCCGAGAATGTGACGACCCTCATTTCAAATCCGATGAGTATCGAGGAGTGCGTGAGGCGAGCCGACATCCTGATCGGGGCCGTTTACATCTCCGGGGCCAGAGCCCCCAAGCTGGTGACTCGGGAGATGGTTAAGCTCATGAAACCGGGATCGGTCATCGTCGATGTAGCCATCGACCAGGGCGGTTGTATCGAGACCAGCCGCCCCACCTCTCACAGCGATCCTGTCTATATCGTGGATGGCATCGTGCATTACTGTGTCGCCAACATGCCTGGCGCCTTCGCCAGGACCTCGACCTTTGCCCTTACCAACGTCACCCTTCCCTACGCCCTCCGGCTCGCCGACAGTGGGTGGCGCCGGGCCATCCTGGAGTGCCCGGAGCTCTCGCTGGGACTGAATGTCGCTCTCGGCCACGTTACTCATCCCGCGGTGGCCGACGCGCACGGCCTGGCCTGCCTGCCGCCTCTGGAAGTGGCGAAGGGCTAGCGCGAGGCGATCGCCCTCTTATCGATGACCTCTCAGCCGAACCGGCATGATGTCGGCTCCCATGTGGCGGCTGTCTATAACGCCATGCTGGCGGAGTACGACCAGATCGAGGACCAATTCTATTTCGCCGAATGCTATCAGGTATACAAAGAATCCGTCGATCGGATCGTCCGCGAGAGGCCGAACGGCCTGGCGCTGGACCTGGGGTGCGGGACGGGGAAACAGACGGTCCTGCTGACGCGGCGGCCCGGGCGGGTAGTCGGGATCGATATCTCGGATCAGATGATCGAGGCAGCGCGCAGGCGATGCGATGGTCGGCCAAACGTCAGCTTGGTGACCGGCGACATCACGAAACTGCCGTTTGAAGCTGGATGTGCCCAGGCTATCGTGGCCTATGGCGATGTCATCGGCCATAACTTCACCGCGGTCGATGTAGTGCTGCGAGAGATGGTCCGGGTCTGCGCGCCGCGCGGCCTCATCTCGTTCGAGGTCGATTCGAAGTGGTGTCCCGACCTGCTCTACCTCCCGCAGGAGCTGTGGCAGGCTATGACGACTCGGGGCGGGCACCTGCGGGAGTGGAAAGGGATGCAGTTTAAGACCTTTACCTGGCCGGAGCTTACGCGCCTCCTGCAGGCACACGGTCTCAGGCTGGTGGAGGTCCGGAGCATGAATATCCTGACCATGCTGTTCCCCCCTTCGCTGCTTTTTCGCCGGAGGCAGGATGCTCCCCGTTTCGATGCCCTCTTTCGCCGCGTGATGGCGCTCGACTTAGCGCTGGGACGGTTCCTGCGGTGCGGCTCCACCAGAATCGTAACGGTGGAGAAACCATGAAGGGTGCGAGGTGCGTGTAGGGGCGCTGCTTGCTGCGCCCGTGCGGAGTGCGAAGTGCGCGGAACGATTGAGATAACCGGCGAGGGCTGCGTTAGCGGCCTGAGTCCGGTTGAGCGCTATGTTGAACGGGAACGTAAAATCTGCCCACCCAGGACGGGATAGGACGCGGTGTGATGTGCCGGATTGACGTTTAATCGTCCAGCCGATGCGCAACAAGGCGGCCAGCACCAGTCGGGAGATTTGGCAGACCGTCTCGGAGATTGTCCGTCGAATGGCAAAAAGCGGCAGCGTCTTTGCCGTCCGCTACGAAGTCTTATTCGTCATACGGTTTTTTGAATCAATTTCTTGTCAATCTCAAGCTCATAAGAGAGAAGTGTTTTAATGTTCATCTTCTTGGAAGCGTGAAGGATTTCTATGCCAACTATTTTATTTGCAGATGTCGTATCTAAATTAACGCCTTCAGATAGCTCAACAACTCCATCAGGTTTCTGGTTTCCTAATTTGATATAGATTGCGTCAACCTCGGCGTCATAATGCACTTTCATTTTTTCCTCCCTTTCTTCAAGGGATAGTTTGTTATTACCGTTACTGTATCTCCTTCGACGGAGACAACAATTTTCACTGAATATCGAAATCCCGTGATATTTCTTACGATCTCATGTTCACCCTGGTGAAAATTCATACCGGTCAGAATGCTGGAGACCGCTGACCCTGGAATATTGTAAAGCCTTGCCCGTCTCTTGGCATGCCGTGAGAATTTTATCTCCATAAATATCACCTGTTAGACATTCGCTCATTTCCCAATGCAAATGTGGGTAGCCTCCTGAGATTGCCCAGTTGCTCAGAACGGCATTGGCCGAAATATCGAACAGTTAGCTGAACGTGTCAAGAATTTTATGGTCGCCAAGCGCCGCGGGCGGGAGGAGATCCGAGTGGAGTGGTATGCGTCCTTCTGCCTAAAGCCAGCTTGTGAAGTCCGGTGGCAGTGGGGCTTCGAACTCCATCCACTCATCGGTCCTCGGGTGGAAGAGGCCCAACTTCCAGGCATGGAGCAAGTGCCGCTCCGCCTTCATGCTGACCGCTGTTTTTCTTTCCTTTCGTCCCCCATACACCTTATCGCCTACCACCGGGTGGCCGATCGCGGACAGGTGGACCCGGATCTGGTGGGTCCTGCCGGTATGCGGCTGCAACTGGAGCAGCGTGAAGTCATCCAGTCGCTTCATTACCCGATAATTCGTCACCGCCTGCCGGCCTTTCCGTGTGCGCACCGCCATCCGCTTCCGGTCCCGTTCGTGACGGCCGATGTCGGCCACGATCTGCCCCTCGGTCTGCTTGACCTCACCATGCACCAGCGCAATGTAGGTCTTTTTCACCCGACGTCCTTTGAATTGTGTGGCGAGTGAGGCCATGGCCGCGGCGGTTTTGGCCACGACCATTACCCCGGACGTCTCTTTGTCGAGCCGGTGCACGATCCCTGGCCGCCGCTCCTCGCCGATCCCTGGGAGATCCGGGCAGTGATACAGGATGGCGTGGACCAGCGTCCCGGCCTGATGGCCTGGAGCGGGGTGCACGACAAGCCCAGCCGGCTTATTCAGGACCAGAAGGTCAGTATCTTCGTACAGGATGTCGAGGGGAATCGGTTCGGGCGTGAGGGTGGACGGCTGTGGCGGAGGGAT
>JAGWRQ010000150.1 GCA_028869615.1 Candidatus Methylomirabilota bacterium
CAACTCTCCCGTCAGCGGTCCCAGCAGGATCCCGCTCCGATAGTGTCCTGTAGCCACGATCAGATTCGGGATATTCGCAAAGCGGCCGATGGCGGGGAGCCCATCCGCCAGCCGTGGGCGCAGTCCCGCCCATACCCTGTCAAAAGGCGCGGTCATCAGTGTCGGCACCATCGTCTTGGCAGCCTCGCACAGCGTTGCCACACCCGCAAGGGTGGGGGTCGACGCGAATCCTGCCTGCTCAACGGTAGTCCCGATTAAGAGCTCCCCGTTGAGTCGCGGAACAAGGTACCCCAACGGACCCCAAACGAGGTGGGTCAATAGAGGACGTTCGAACCGGGTCCGAACGATCTGGCCTCGCACAGGCTCCATGGGCAGCCTGTGGCCGATGTGATCCAAGAGGCGGCCGGACCATGCGCCGGCGCAGGTCACGACGGTATCTGCCAGGATGGTCTTGCTGCCGACGTTGACGCCGCGCAGCCGATCCTCCTCAAGAACGAAGTCGACCGCTTCGACGTTCTCAAGAATCTCGGCGCCGCCGGCGCGCGCCCCTGCCGCCAGTGCGGAGACGACGGTACAGGGTCGAACATGGGCTTCATCAGGGAAGAAGAGCGCGCCTCCGATCTTTGGGTTCAGGATGGGCTCCAGGGCGCGCAGTTCACGTCCGGAAACCTCCTCTACGCGCAGTCCGGCCGACCGCTGCCAGGCGGCTCGCCCTGTGGCGGCTTCATGCTCGATCGGATCGACGAGGTACAGCAATCCCCACCGGCAGTATTCAATGTCCTCCCCGGTCGCATCCCGAAGCTCATCGGTCAGCATCCGATAGCGGTCCCTCGCGGCGAGGCAGAGGTCGAAGAAGGGCCCGGGTCCTTCCGCCTCTCCCTGGGGTACCAGCATACCTGCCGAAGCCCGCGATGCCTCCCGCCCGAGCCCTCCACGCTCGATCAGGACGACTCGCTTGACGTGCGCTCGAGTCAGGGCATAGGCGCAGGCCACGCCGATAATCCCGCCGCCGATGATGATGACGTCCGCGCCTTTAGCCATGGTTATAAAGAATCATCACGCCGCGCTATAAGAAGCGCTTAATGGTGAAAGACGATGTCCGGGAAAAGCACTAAGGTCATGGCAATGGCGAGCAGCACCGGGACGACCGCCAGACCGTAGATCAGCCAATCCTCGGATTTCAGGTGCATGTAGTTCAGTGCGACCAGCGTTGCCTTGACGGCTGCAATGGCAAAGATCAGGCTCATGACAGCCGACCTTCCCAGAGGTAACAGGGTAGCAAGGACTCCGGCCAGCATCAATGCGACCAGCCAGACCCAGATCGCTACATAGTGGGGGTGAACCCGTTCAACAGTCACGTAGGGTCTCCTTCACACAACAACTCGACGGCTCCTCGGCGGTACACGCAACAAGACCAAATACTATAATATATTCTAGTACGAAAGATAGAGAAGCGGGAAGAGAAAGATCCAGACGATGTCAACAAAGTGCCAGTACAACCCCGCAATCTCAACGCGATAGCCGGTGCTCAATCCCTTCCCCGCCGCCAGCAACAGGATGATGTTCACGATAACCCCCGCAAGGACGTGCAGCGCGTGCAGTCCTGTCAGCATATAGTAGAAGGCCCAGAAGGAACCGCTCCAGGGGGCCAGCCCCTCCATAATGTGGGAGGTGTACTCGTATGCTTTGATTCCGAGGAACGCCAACCCGAGCAGGATAGTGAGCAGCAGGAATTTTTGTACCCCACCCTGATCCACCTTTTGGTAGGCGGCAAAGGCCATCGCCATGGTCATACTGCTGGTCAGCAGGACAAAGGTGTTGATCGTCGCCAGGGAGGTGCTCAGATGGGCTGCCTCTGCTGACCATCCCTGGCCGGCCGTGCGAGCAAGGATATAACTGCCGACGGCGCCACCAAAGATCATCACCTCAGAGGCGATCAGCCACCAGAGCGCGATCTTTCCGCGACGCGCAGGGTTGGGCTGTTCAGATACCACGGTCATGCGCATTGACGCGTCTCCTAATTAGATCCCGCATTCGGGGCGCGATCCTGCGGAAGATAATCTTCGCGAACGCCTGGAGGGCTGTACTCATAGGGGCCGCGGTAGACGGTCGGGATCGCTTCTCCCCAGTTGCCATGGGGCGGAGGCGAGGGGGTCGTCCACTCGAGCGTCGCTGCCTCCCAGGGGTTGGGCTCCGCCTTCTTGCCGGCTATGATGCTCCAGGCAAAGTTAATCAGGAACGGAAGCTGAGCGACGATGAGCCCGATTGCGCTGATCGTAATGTAGACGTTCCACGGTTGAATCGCCGTCAGGAACTCGTACTGGAGCGGGTTGGCAATGCGGCGCGGCATTCCAGCGAGACCGACGGCGTGCATCGGGAAGAAGGTCAGATTAAAAAAGAGGAGGGTGAGCAGAAAGTGCAGCTTTCCCAGAGGCTCACTCATCATCCGACCGAACATCTTTGGAAACCAGAAGTAGAGGCCGGTAAAACCGCCGAATATGACGACGCTTAACAGGACCGTATGAAAGTGGGCTACGACAAAGTAGGTGCCGTGGACCTGGATGTTGACCGGCGCAGAACCAAGGACAATACCGGTGAGTCCCCCAAGAATGAACATCACGATGAAACCCAAGGCCCAGAGCATCGGCGTCGTCAGGCGGATCGAGCCTTTCCACAGGGTGAGAATCATCGAGAATACGATGAGCGCAATCGGCACGGAGATCAGGATGGTGGAGATGCTGAACGGCATGACAAGCCGGGGATCCATGCCGCTGACGAACATGTGATGCGCCCAGACGATAATGCTGAGGAACCCAACGGCGATCGTCGAGTAAATAATCCACCGGTAGCCGAAGATCGGTTTCCTCGAGAAGACAGCCAGGACTTCCAGCACCGCCCCAAGTCCGGGCATCAGGAGAACATAGACCTCCGGGTGACCGAAGAACCAGAAGAGATGCTCCCAGAGCATGGGGTCGCCACCCCCTTGAGGTACAAAGAAGCTGGTGTCCAGGAGCCGATCCATCAACAACATCACGGCTGCCGCGATCAGCGGTCCAACAGAGAGCAAGAAAATGATGGAAGCGGTCAGAAGCTGCCAGATCACGAGCGGAAGCCGGAAAAAGGTCATCCCTGACGCTCGCATGGTGATAGCGGTTGTGAGAAAATTCACGCCGCCCATCAGGAAGGAGGCAAACTCAAGGGCATGAGCCAGCAGCCAGAGATTAATCCCCCAGTTCACGCCGGTATATTCGGCTCTGGCGCTCAATGGCGCATAACCTGTCCAGCCGGCGGCGGCTGCCCCGCCTGGAACAAAGAAGGATGACAAAATCACGAGCGATGAAACAAAGAGGATCCAAAAAGAGAGCATATTGAGCCGTGGGAAGGCCATATCCTTGGCGCCGATCATGAGTGGGATCAGGAAGTTTCCAAACGATCCCAACAAGATCGGCATGGCCACAAAGAATACCATGATCGTACCGTGGTTGGTGATAATAGCGTTGTAGGTCTCCGGCCCCACAAATCCGAATCCGGGGATCGACTCGTCTGGAAAAGCAAGCTGCCAGCGCATCACATAGACCAGGTAGCTCCCCACAAACGCCATCACGAGGCCAAGGAAGAGATATTGCTTGGCGATCGTCTTGTGATCGGTTGAGAAGATATGGGTACGCCAAAAGCCACGCGCCTCATGCGCGGTATGAGCCATAGACGAAGGAATGGGGCCTATTTCTTGGGGATTCCTCATGGTTGGGCTATTGCCTTGAGGGGGCTTGATGCGGAAGGCCACTGCTCCTTCACCCACTTATCGTACTCCTCGGCCGTGTGGACGGTCAAATGTCCGACCATCCCGGAGTGGCCGAATCCGCAGAGTTCTGTACAGGGGATCTCGAAGACACCGGGCTTGGTGGCTTGGAACCAGACATGAAACTCACGCCCGGGTACCACGTTCTGTTGCAGGCGCACATTTGGCAGGTACAGGCTGTGGATGACATCCTTTGACTTGAGGGTGACACCGACGACCCTGTTCACTGCGACGTGCAACTCGTTGTCCATCTGCAGATCATCCGCCGTCCCGAACTGGCCGTCCGGCCCCGGATAGAGGATCTCCCAGTTGAACTGCTTTCCGGTCACCTGCACCTGGAGCTCGCTCGGTGGTACGTGAAGCTTGACCTTCGCCCAGGCATCGCCTCCACGAAAATCGATCCACAGGTCGAGCATGAGGACGAGCGCAGTCGGGATCAGAAGCCATGCGGCTTCCGAGAGCCTGTCGCCCGTGATGTAGACGGCACGCTGCCCATTGCGACGGCGGAACAGCAGTACGAAGCCGAGGAGCGCTCCAACGGTCACGATAAACCAGGCCAGCGTGATGTAATAGATCAGCCGGAAGATCGAGTCGATCTCCCCCCCATAGGTCGAGATATTCTCGGGAAGCCAGTCTAGGAACATTGCTCGCGCGCCTCGCTTGGATCTACCACGTTGCGACAGCTATGTAGCTCAAGAAGCATGTAGGGGGTTTCTAACATTCGCCCAAGACGGTGTCAATGGTAATATGGGTTAGGCGCTGAGACCCAGGCGGGAAGGAATCAGCGCTTGCACCCGGTGTCCGGCATTGCTATGATTCGCGGGATCGGCTCTGCCCACTTGTCCTGATCTAGATCTAGCCCAAAGAGATCCTGTGTTCTCGTAGGATCTGCCGAAGTCGTTGGCCGTTGATGAGCTCGATGAGTGGCCCATCAGTGAGTTTCGGAACCTCTTCGGAGAAGAAGCCGGTTGTGATGAAGATACCCTTCAAGGCCCTTTCGGCAAGCACCGTGTCGCTCAGAGCAATGATCTGGGTGGAGTTGATCGGCGCCTCAGGCTGGGTCAGGACGCAGCGGACCATGTAGCTGCCGCCGGTGATCGGTTGGGAGTTAACGGCGGTGATGTCAATCTCTCCCTGTCTGTTGCGGTGGCAGCCCGTAATGGACAGACCCATCTGCTCCAGGAGGCGGAAACAGAGGCGCTCGAACTGTTCGGGCGCGAGCCGTTCCAACTGTTGCTGCTCGACGCCCCTGGGTTGGTAGTAGGCCTTTTCGGCGGCGACCGGCGATGAAGAACGATTGAGCAAAAGAATCAGGCCCAAGCCGAGCAGGATCGCAACTGT
>JAGWRQ010000002.1 GCA_028869615.1 Candidatus Methylomirabilota bacterium
CAAGGCGGCTGTCCAGCGCCAGAACGCCGAGGTCCCCGGAGGCAACATCACCTGGCAGACGCGGGAGCAGGGGCTTCGAACGCTGGGACGGATTGAGCGAGCGTCAGACTTCAGCGACTTGATTGTCGCGGACTACAAGGGCGCCCCCGTCCGGATTCGAGACATCGGCTCCGCGCTGGACGGCGAAGAGGAACCCCGAACCCTCTCTCGCCTCAACGGCAGCAACGCCGTCTCCCTTCTGATCCAGAAGCAGTCCGGAACCAACACGGTGGCCGTGGTCGAGCGCGTCAAGGCCAAGCTGCAAGAGATCAAACAGACCGTGCCGCCTGATGTTGAGTTTCAGGTGGTGCGTGACATGTCGCGGTTCATCAAGCGCTCGATCGCCGAGGTGCAGGAGCACCTGATGCTGGGTGGGCTGCTGGCCAGCCTCATCGTGGCCTTCTTCATCGGGCGTTTGGTGCGGCGGGAGCAGGCCGCCCTCGGCGCCCTGTTGGCGGGCCTCGCTCTGGCATTCTTCTATGGCGACCCGGAGTTGTTGCTCGCAGTCGTCGTCGGGTCGATTGCCGTGACCCTGGTCCTCTTTCTCTTCGTCCCGCGTCTTCGGCCCGCCTTCATCGCCGCCATCTCGATTCCGGCCTCGATCATTGCCACCTTCACCATTATGCGGATCGCCGGCTTTACTCTGAACAATCTCACGATGCTGGGCCTCTCCCTCTCCACCGGGATCGTCATCGACGATGCCATCATCGTGCTGGAGAATATCTTCCGCCATATTGAGGAAGAACGGCGCCCCCCGATGGAGGCGGCGGTGAGCGGCGCGAAGGAGATTGTCCTGGCGGTCATGGCCACGACCATCTCGCTGGTGGTCATCTTCCTGCCTGTCGCCTTCATGGGAGGGCTCGTGGGACGGTTCTGGAACAGCTTCGGTCTGACCGCTACCTTCGCCATCCTCGTCTCGCTGTTGGTGGCGTTTACCCTGACGCCGATGCTCTCAGCCCGAATGCTTCAGTCGGAGCAGGTTGGCGTCGGCCATGCCGGCGGTACCCGGCCCGATAGGGGATCTAAGGTAACGGGTTTCTACGCCCTGCTGGAGCACAACTACGACCGGCTCCTGGTCTGGTGTCTGAACCACCGGGCGGCAGTCCTGCTGCTGGCCGGTGTACTGTTGTGCTCAACCATCCTGATCGGCAAACAGATGAAGCCGGATTTTGTCGTTGACGACGACATGAGCGAATTTGAGGTCATCGTCGAGACGCCGCCCGGATCCTCACTCGACCGGAGCGATGGGATCCTTCGGCGATTGGAGGCCGATCTGAAGACCGTCCCTGAGGTGGAGCACCTGTTCACTACCATTGGGGTGCGAGGGAAGGATCGGGCCAACATCACCGACGCCTCAATCTATGTAGGGCTCAGGCATCTGCGACAGCGGAAACGCTCGCAGCAGGCGATCATGCAGGAGGTCCGGCAGATGTTCAGGACGTACCCTGATCTCAGAATCAGCGTGCAACAGATCAGTCTGATCTCGGGGGGCGGCTTCAAGCAGACGCCGTTCAACCTCGTGCTTCGTGGTCCGGACCTGCAGCAGCTCGATGGTTACGCCCAGGCCCTTATCAAGCGCCTGTCGGCGATCCATGGGTTTGTAGACGTAGACACCAGCCAGGCCCAGCGGCGGCCAGAGGTGCAGGTTCGAATCGACCGGCAGAAGGCGTCGGATCTTGGGATCAGGGCGGAGGATATCGCACTCACGCTCCGGACGATGGTGGGCGGCGAGAAGGTCGGGTTCTACCGGGAGGGAGGTGAGCAGTACGACGTCCGCCTACGGCTGAAGGACGACTACCGGAAAGATGCCTCCGTCATCTCGACCCTGACGGTGCCGGCCGCTTCCGGCCGGCTGGTCAAGCTGAACAATGTCGTGACACTGAACTCGGGGCGGGCACCGGCCGAGATCGACCGATATGCCCAGGAGCGACAGATTACGGTCCAAGCGAACCTCTACGAGATGGCGCTGGGGGAGGCGACCGCCCATGCCGATGCGGCGGTCCAAGCGATAGGGATGCCTTCAGATTACTCGACCGCGTACCTTGGCCGCGGCAAGTTGATGGCCGAGGCATTCTATAACTTCGCGATCGCCTTTGTCCTGTCCATCGCCTTCATCTATATGGTCCTCGCGGCCCAGTTCGAGAGCTTCATCCACCCGATCACCATCATGGTCTCGATGTTCCTGTCGATTCCCTTCGGTCTTGTGAGCCTCCTGGCCGCAGGCCAGACACTGAATATCTATAGCGTCATGGGGTTGTTCCTCCTTATGGGGGTCGTCAAGAAGAATGCGATTCTCCAGGTGGACTTTACAAATGTGTTGCGGGCGCGCGGGAAGCCGCGCGACGAGGCGCAACTGGAGGCCGACCGGGCTCGGTTTCGGCCCATCCTCATGACGACGCTCGCCATCATTGCCGGAATGCTGCCTGTCGCCCTGGGCAAGGGCGACGGCGCCGCCTCCAGGGCTTCACTGGCCACGGCAGTGGTCGGCGGACAGACCCTCTGCCTCCTGATTACGCTGCTGGTGACCCCGGTCATCTACTCCTACTTCGACGATCTCCGCGGGCTCCGGGTCATCTCGTGGTTGTACGAGTTTCGTCTGTGGGCGTGGTTGCGGCCGAAGCCAGCGCCCGCTCTTTCCCGGCAACGAGACGGGTCGGAATAGGATAGAGGGCGAAGCCTCAGGCTGGGGCGGAAGATGGAACTGACGCGGCGGCAGGAGATCATGACGATGCTTCGGGATGGCGAGTGGACGCTGGACGAGCTGGCCAGAAACTTCGTCGTGTCCAAGAAGGTCATTATCGATGACCTCGAGCATATCACCCGTTCTGTCCCAAGACCCGCTCGCCTACAGATTCGCCCCCCGACCTGCGAGGGGTGCGGCTATCGCTTTACGGGTCGGTCGAGGTTCAGTGACCCTTCTCGCTGTCCAATGTGTAAGAACGAACACCTTGCTCCACAACGGTTTCGGATCACATAATGCGTAACGAGTACGAGGTGTGGAAGAAATAGTTGGCTGGCGTATGTGAACTTTCTATAATGGCGGAGTAGCTATGCCTACGCAGCCGTCGAAAGCGCTTGACACGTTTCCCAATCCTGAACCGGGGCGCGATTACGAGATCCACCTGACCTGCCCCGAGTTTACCTGCCTCTGCCCGAAGACCGGCCAGCCGGACTTCGCGACGCTGACGCTCACCTATGTCCCGGACCGGTTGTGCATCGAGTTGAAGTCGCTCAAGCTCTACCTCTGGTCGTTCCGGAACGAGGGCCACTTCCACGAGGCCGTCACCAACCGGATCCTGGACGACCTCGTCAAGGCCTGCCAGCCCCGCTCCATGAAGCTGGTCGCCGACTTCTACGTCCGCGGCGGCATCCACACCGTCATTACCGTCACGCATCAGGCCAACAACCGCCGGTGACTTTGCCCCGCAGCGTGGTCGCGACCCAATCCTTCCCTGCCTGAAACCAGCCCACGACGAAGGAAACCCCAAACTGCGCGCTATAAGACTATTTATAGAGACAGCATATCTATATATGACTTAATATGACTTATTCAACTTTGTTCATGTAAGCACCATCTTGTCCACGTGAAATACTTGTATCCTTATGCAACAGGAAAAAAAGAGTTGACAACCAGCTAAAACATAATTAGATTCAATCCCCATTCCATCGAACAGCTTTTGACAAGGCACCGCTGGTTTACCGTTACCAAGGTGACGCCACGTCGATGGTGAACCAAGGAATCTTCCCCGATCACGCTCTTCGGTTAGTCGGCCGCGAGACCAGCCTAACAGGCCTGACCTGTAGCATTCTGCATCCCTTCTCTCTCTCTCTCTCTCATTCATTCACTTACCAAGAAGTCACTGTATTCTTCCAGACTCATGCCTCGCCGTACTGATCGCCTGCGCCGTTCTCCGCGCGACGTTTGGAGACCTTCGTGGACCCAATCCTATAGGTGAGAGCGCACAAAACCAAGGAGGTGATAGGACGTTGTGCTTCGACAGGCTCAGCACGAGCGGAAAATACGTCAATGTGTTAATGCGCATACCGTTCACCCTGAGTCTGTTGCAGGGTGAACGGGAATTTGCAGGACAGGCTCCTCTGCCTGAAGAAAGCAGATGAAACGTGTGACGTGAAGGGGAGGTGAAGGCCATGCCGACTGAGCAAGCAACCTTGGACACCCGATTACTCCTCAATACCCTGACGGCGGTAAAAAACGGCGATTTTTCCGCCCGCCTGCCGGTTGATTGGACCGGCATCAACGGGAAAATTGCCGACACCTTCAACGAGGTGGTCGCGCTGAATGAAAAGCTGGCCCAGGAACTTGCGCGGATTCGCAAGGTCGTTGGAGAAGAAGGTAAGATCACGCAGCGCATCATGCCGGGTAACTGGACGGGGGCGTGGGCAAGAAAGGTTGAGTCAATTAATAACCTTATCAGTGACTTGACGTGGCCCACGAGCGAAATGGCGCGCGTCATCGGTGCGGTGGCCAGAGGCGACCTGTCACAAACCATGGCGCTGGAAGTGGAGGGACGACAACTGGCGGGTGAGTTCCAGCGGACCTCCAAGACCGTCAATACGATGGTGGAGCAGTTGAACGGTTTTGCCTCAGAGGTCACCCGCGTGGCTCGTGAGGTCGGCACCGAGGGCCGGTTGGGCGGTCAGGCCGCGGTTCCTGGTGTCGCCGGGACGTGGAAGGACCTGACCGACAACGTCAACTTCATGGCCGCCAACCTCACCGCCCAGGTGCGCAACATCGCCGAGGTCACCATCGCCGTCGCCGGGGGCGATCTCTCCAGAAAGATCACCGTCGATGCCAGGGGCGAGATCCTGGAGCTGAAGAATACCGTCAATACCATGGTGGACCAGTTGAACGGGTTCGCGTCAGAGGTCACCCGGGTCGCCCGCGAGGTTGGTACCGAGGGGCGGCTGGGCGGCCAGGCTCAAGTCCCCGGCGTCGCCGGGACGTGGAAGGACCTGACCGACAACGTCAACTTCATGGCCGCCAACCTCACCGCCCAGGTGCGCAACATCGCCGAGGTCACCATTGCCGTCGCCAACGGCGACCTGGCGCGGAAGATTACGGTCGATGCCAAGGGCGAGATCCTCCAATTAAAGGACACGATCAACATCATGGTGGACCAGTTGAACGGCTTTGCCTCAGAGGTCACCCGCGTGGCGTTGGAGGTCGGCACCGAGGGCCGGTTGGGCGGCCAGGCCCAGGTAACTGGTGTCGCCGGGACCTGGAAGAACCTGACCGACAGCGTCAACCAGATGGCCGCCAACCTGACGAACCAGGTGCGCAACATCGCCGAGGTCACCATCGCCGTCGCCAACGGCGACCTGGCGCGGAAGATCACCGTCGATGCCAGGGGCGAGATCCTGGAGCTGAAGAACACGATCAACACGATGGTGGATCGGCTGAATTCGTTCGCCGCCGAGGTCACCCGCGTCGCCCGCGAGGTCGGCACAGATGGGAAGCTGGGCGGCCAGGCCGCGGTTCCGGGCGTCGCCGGGACCTGGAAGGACCTGACCGACAGCGTCAACTTCATGGCCGCCAACCTCACCGCCCAGGTGCGCAACATCGCCGAGGTCACCATCGCCGTCGCCAACGGCGACCTCTCCAAGAAGATTGCGGTCGATGTTCGGGGCGAGATGCTCCAACTGAAAGAGACCATCAACACGATGGTGGAACAGCTCCGGGCCTTCGCCGCCGAGGTCACCCGCGTCGCCCGCGAGGTCGGCACCGACGGCAAGCTAGGCGGCCAGGCCATCGTGCAGGGCGTCGCCGGGACTTGGAAGGACCTGACCGACAACGTCAACCAGATGGCCGGCAGCCTGACCGCTCAGGTGCGCAACATCGCGGCCGTCACGACGGCCGTCGCCAACGGCGACCTGTCCAAGACCGTCACGGTCGACGTCAAGGGTGAAATGCTGGAGTTGAAGAGCACCATCAATACCATGGTGGGGCAATTGAACGGCTTCGCCGCCGAGGTTACCCGCGTCGCCCGCGAGGTCGGCACGGATGGGAAGCTGGGCGGCCAGGCCCAGGTAAGAGGCGCGGCCGGCACCTGGAAGGACCTGACCGACAATGTCAATATCATGGCGGCCAACTTGACCGACCAGGTCCGTGGGATCGCCAAGGTCGTGACGGCCGTCGCCAACGGCGACCTGAAGCAGAAACTGGCCGTGCAGGCCAAGGGCGAGATCGCCACGCTGGGCGACACCATCAACAGCATGATCGATACGCTGGCCACCTTCGCCGACCAGGTCATCTCCGTCGCCCGCGAGGTCGGCACCGAGGGGCGGTTGGGCGGCCAGGCTGCGGTTCCTGGCGTCGCCGGGACCTGGAAGGACCTGACCGACAACGTCAATCAGTTGGCGGCCAACCTGACCACCCAGGTGCGCGCCATCGCCGAGGTCGCCACCGCCGTCACCAAGGGCGACCTGACCCGTTCCATCACGGTGGAGGCGCGCGCCGAGGTTGCGGAACTGAAAGACAACATCAATGAGATGATCCGCAACCTCCGCGAAACGACCAAACAGAACACTGAACAGGACTGGCTGAAGACCAACTTGACCAAGTTCACGCGGATGCTGCAGGGCCAGCGCGACATGCTGGCCGTCGCGCGCACGCTGCTCTCGGAGCTGGCGCCGTTGGTCGGCGCGGCGCACGGCGTCTTTTATGTGATGGAGACCGATGCCGGAAAGCCGCAGGGCGCCGGCACGCTGAAACTGCTGGCCAGTTACGCGTTCACGGAGCGCAAGAATATCTCAAACACGTGGCATGTGGGCGAGGGGCTGGTGGGGCAGGCCGCCTTTGAAAAGCAGCGTATCCTCCTCTCCAACGTGCCATCGGATTACATCCAGATCACGTCCGGCCTGGGGCAGGCCTCGCCGCTCAACATCATCGTGCTGCCGGTGCTGTTCGAGGGGGTCGTCAAGGCGGTGATCGAGCTCGGCGCGTTTGAACGGTTTAGCCCCATCCATCAGTCGTTGCTTGACCAGTTGACGGAGAGCATCGGCATCGTCCTGAACACTATCGAGGCAGGCAGCCGTACCGAAGAGTTGCTGAAGCAGTCACAGTCGCTGGCGCAGGAGTTGGGGAGTCAGCAGGAGGAGCTGCAGCAGACCAACGAGGAGCTGGAAGAGAAGGCGCGCCTGCTGGCCGAGCAGAACACCGAGGTCGAGCGGAAGAATACGGAGATCGAGGTGGCGCGCACGGCGCTCGAGGAGAAGGCCGAACAGTTGGCGCTGACGTCCAAGTACAAGTCCGAGTTCCTGGCCAATATGTCGCACGAGCTGCGGACGCCACTCAACAGCCTCCTCATCCTGTCGCAGCAACTGGCGGAGAACCCGGATGGCAACATGACCGGCAAACAGGTGGAGTTTGCCAGCACCATCCACGGATCGGGGAGCGACCTGCTCAACCTGATCAACGATATTCTCGACCTGTCCAAGATCGAATCGGGCACCGTGACGGTGGATGTGGAGGAGGTGCTCTTCTCCGGCCTGCGCGACCATGTCGAGCGAATGTTCCGCCACGTGGCCACGTCGAAGGGGCTGGGGTTCGAGGTCGAACTCAATCCGAACTTGCCTCGGGCCATCTATAGCGATACCAAACGGTTGCAGCAGGTCTTGAAGAACCTGTTATCGAACGCCTTCAAGTTCACTGAAAAAGGCCAGGTGGACCTCCGCATGTTCCCGGCGTCCGAGGGCTGGAGCCGCGACCATGACATCCTCAACCGTGCCCAAAAGGTGATTGCCTTTGCCGTGAGCGACACCGGGATCGGCATTCCCCTCGAAAAACAGAAGATTATCTTCGAGGCGTTCCAGCAGGCTGAAGGGGGCACCGCCCGCAAGTACGGCGGAACGGGCCTGGGGCTGGCCATCAGTCGTGAGATCGCTCACCTGCTCGGCGGCGAGATTCGCCTGGTAAGCACGCCGGGCCAGGGCAGCACCTTTACTCTCTATCTGCCCCAGACCTACGTGGGGCCGTCTACCATGTTTCCCGGCATGGGCGGTTCAGGGGGCGGCGCATCGGGGCCGGGTCCGAGTCCGGCCACACCTGCTCCGTCGGCTCCCGGTGGGACCGCTGCCGCGCCTGGGCGGCGCGCCGTCTCGAAGGCGTCTGTTGCCCAAGCGACGCCTGCGGCCACGCTCGGGGCGACCGCCGACGACCGGGCGACGATCCAGTCCGGTGACCGGACGCTGTTGATCGTAGAAGACGATCCCAAGTTCTCAGCAATCCTGTTGGGGATGGCGCGGGAGAAAGGGTTTAAGGGGCTGGTCACGGCGCGGGGCGAGGAAGCGTTGATCCTCGCGCGCGAACACAAGCCCACGGCGATCACGCTTGACATCATCCTGCCGGATATTGACGGGTGGACTGTCCTGGATCGCCTGAAGATCGACCCGGCGACCCGTCACATCCCCGTCCACATCATCTCGGTCGAGGACGATCGACGACACGGCCTGGAGCACGGGGCCTTGGCCTACCTGACCAAGCCCGTGAGCAAGGAGGCGCTTGATGAGGCGTTTGCCCGGATTCAGGCATTTGCCGGCAGTCAGACGCGGAAACTCCTGGTAGTGGAAGACGACGAGACCGATCGCCGGAGCATTGTCGAACTGATCGGCAACGGCGATGTGCAGATCGTGTCCGTCGGCACCGGGAAGGAGGCGCTGACGGCGTTACGCGCCGAGCGGTATGATTGTATGGTGTTGGACCTGAAACTGCCGGACATCAGCGGGTTTCAAGTCCTGGAACGGATGCAGAAGCAGCCGGCCCTGCGCGATGTTCCGGTTATAGTGTACACAGGGAAGGAGTTGAGCAAGCGAGAAGCGGCCCAGCTCCAGCAGATGGCGCAGACGGTGATCGTGAAGGGGGCGCGGTCGCCGGAGCGGCTGCTGGCCGAGACGTCGCTCTTCCTGCACCGGATGGTGACGGATCTGCCCCCGGCCAAGCGACACATGTTGGAGGCGCTCTACCAGTCCGATACGGCGCTGAACGGTAAGAAGGTGCTGGTGGTGGACGACGACGTCCGCAACATCTTCGCGCTGACCAGCGCGCTGGAGCGCCACAGCCTGGTGGTGGTGAGCGCCGAAAACGGCAGGCAGGCGTTGGAGCGGTTGCAGAACACCCCCGACATCGACCTGGTGCTGATGGACGTGATGATGCCGGAGATGGACGGCTACGATACCACACGCGCCATCCGCAAAAACCCGAAGTTCAAGAAACTGCCGATTATCGCGCTGACGGCCAAGGCCATGAAGGGCGACCGGGAAAAGTGTCTGGAGGCGGGGACCTCGGATTACATCGCCAAGCCGGTCAACACCGATCAGTTGTTGTCATTGATGCGGGTCTGGCTCTACAAGTAACGATGAACAAAAACGAACTGGAAGAGATCGAGCTTCGGCTGCTCCTCGAGGGCGTCTATCAGCGCTACGGCTATGACTTCCGCGAGTACGCCGAGGCGTCGCTCAAGCGCCGGGTTCGGCAATGCATCCGAGATGAGCAGTTGACGACGATCTCCGGATTTCAAGAAAAGGTCCTGCACGACCAGGCCTGCATGGAGCGGTTCCTGACGACGATGTCCATCGACGTGACGGCCATGTTTCGCGACCCGGCCTTTTACGTCGCGCTTCGCAAGAAAGTCGTGCCGCTCCTGCGGGCGGAGCCCTTCGTCCGCATCTGGCACGCCGGGTGCGCCGGCGGTGAAGAGGTCTATTCCATGGCCATCCTGCTTCGGGAGGAGGGGCTGTACGACAAGAGCCGGCTGTACGCCACCGACATGAACGGGGCCCTGCTGGAAAAGGCCAAGGCGGGCATCTTTCGACTGAGCGCCATGAAGGAGTACACCGCCAATTACCTTCAGGCCGGCGGCTCGCGGTCGTTCGCCGACTATTACGTCGCCAAATACGACAACGCCATGTTCGGCCCTGAATTGCGGGCCAACATCGTCTGGGCCCAGCACAATCTCGTCACAGACGCCTCGTTCAATGAGTTTCATCTGATCCTGTGCCGAAACGTAATGATCTACTTCAACAAATCGCTTCAGGCGCGGGTCCATGATCTGCTGTATGACAGCCTGGCCGTCTCCGGCATCCTGGGGCTGGGCAGCAAAGAGTCGATACGGTTTACGTCCCACGAGGCCGACTACGAGGTGTTGGATGACCGCCAGAAACTATACCGACGGATCAGGTAATACCGATGGCGTACGAGCTGATCGTCATCGGGGTGTCTTTGGGAGGCCTGACTGCGGTGAAGAAAGTGCTGGAGGCGCTACCGAAAGGGTTCCCGGCGGCCGTGGCCGTCGTTCAGCACCGGCGGCTGGATGCCGACGAGATGCTTGTGAACCTCTTGCAGGATCTGACCGCGATGCCGGTAGTAGAGCCCGAAGACAAGGACCCGATTCGGCCTGGGTATGTCTATCTGGCGCCATCCGACTATCACCTGCTCGTCGAAAAGGGCCATTTTGCCTTGTCAACGGATGCGCCGGTGTGGCACGCCAGGCCGTCTATCGACGCACTGTTCGAGTCGGCCGCCGACGCGTATCGCGAGCGGGTTGTCGGTGTCATTCTGACCGGCAACAGCCAGGATGGCGCGCAAGGGTTGGCGGTTATCAAGCGGAAAGGGGGGCTGACGATGGTGCAGGACCCGCACACCGCCGAAGCGGCCGCGATGCCGAAGGCCGCCATCGCCGCCACCGCTGTAGACAAGGTACTGCCGCTGGAGGCGATCGGGCCTTGCCTGGCCGAGGTGGGTGGGACGCAATAAGGCGAGAGTTCGTGCTGCAAGGGTAGAGAGGAGATTCGACAAAATGGACGCCGAGGAGAAGGTCAATATCCTGCTGGTTGACGACACACCGGCAAAACTGATGGCGCTGAAAAGCATCCTGGTCGACCTGGGTCAAAACCTGGTCGAGGCCCGTTCGGGCAAGGAAGCCCTCCGGCATCTGTTGCAGCAGGAGTTTGCCGTCATCCTGCTGGACGTCGTGATGCCGGGGATGGATGGCTTTGAGACGGCGGAGCTGATTCGTCAGCGCGGACGGACGCAGAACACGCCGATCATTTTTGTGACCGCGATCAGCACGGCCGAGGCGGATCGTGCCAGGGGTTACCGCCTGGGCGCGGTCGACTATATGTTTACGCCGGTGGTGCCGGAGATCCTGAAGGCGAAGGTAACGGTGTTTGTCGACCTGTTCAAGAAGACGCAGCAGGTCCAACGCCAGACGGATCAACTAAAAGTCCTCAACGAGAAACTGGGAGCACAGCTTCAAGAGGTCGAACGGCTGAATCGCCAACTTCAGGCCGTCAACAAGGAGCTGGAAACCTTTTCCTACTCCGTCTCCCACGACCTCAAGGCCCCCCTTCGCGGGATGGACGGTTTCGCGCGGGCCCTGCAAGAGGACTATGCCGACCGTCTTGATGAGAGCGGCCGTCACTACCTCGACATGATCTGTGACTCTGCCCGGCGGATGGGGATCCTGATCGACGATCTGCTCAAATACTCCCGGTTGGAACGGCAGCCGATGCACTGGGAGTCGGTCGACCTGCAGCGGCTGATCCAGGATCTGATCGCGGAGCGTCAGGTCGAGATCGACACCCGGGGTATCCGGATCGATCTCAGCCTGCCATTCCACCAGATCGCCTGCGAGCGAGAGGGCCTCCAACAGGTCCTGGCCAATCTGCTGGACAACGCCTTGAAGTTCACCCGCACGACGGCTCAGCCCGCCATCACGATCCGGGCCGAGGAGGGCGAGGCCGAGCGGGTCGTGCAGGTGACCGATAACGGTATCGGCTTTGATCCCAACTACCGGGAAAGGATCTTTGACATCTTTCAACGCCTGCATGCCCAGGACGAGTACGAGGGGACAGGGATCGGCCTGGCCATTGTGAAGAAGGTGGCGGAGCGTAACGGCGGCCGGGCCTGGGCCGAGAGCGAGCCGGGCAAAGGGGCCGCATTCTACTTTGCAATTCCCAAGCAAGAGGGAGGGCTAGGGGTATGAACGAACGATTACTGACGATCCTGCTGGTGGAGGACAATCCGGCCGATCTGGAACTGACCCTCCGAGCCCTTCAGAAGCACAATGTCTCCAATCCCATTGCGGTGGCGCGGGATGGCGAGCAGGCCCTGGACTATATCCACCAGCGGGGCCGGTTTGCCGCCGATGCCCCCATCCCTGGGCTCATCCTCCTGGATATCCGTCTTCCCAAGGTGGATGGGATTGAGGTCCTCCGGGAGATCAAAGCCCATTCTGTCTATCGCACGGTTCCTGTGGTGATGCTGACGACATCGCAGCAGGAGGTGGACATCCGGACGAGCTACGAACTGGGCGCTAACTCCTACATCGCCAAGCCGGTCGATTTCGATAAGTTCCTGGAGGTCATCGGTCGCATTGATCTGTACTGGCTGCTGACCAACATTGCGCCGCCCACAACGCGGGCAACTACGCAAAGGGAGCGGCCGCCTGAGGAGAATCGCTGATGAATGGCGTCCGAGTGCTGTACGTCGAGGACGACCCGACGGATCGCGAATTGACACTCCGCCATTTGCATCAGCACGCCCCGGAGATGGAGGTCCAGGTTGTCGGCACCGGCCGGGAGGCGCGAGAGGTTATGGCGAGTCAGCGGTTTGACCTGGTCTTGTTAGACTACCGTCTCCCCGATGTGGATGGCCTCCAGCTCTTGCGGGAGTTCCTGGCCGATGCCCCGAATGTTCCGGTGGTCCTGGTGACAGGCGGCGGGGATCATGAGGTGGCGGTCGCGGCGCTGAAGCTTGGGGCGAGCGATTACGTGGTCAAGAAGCCCGGCTACCTGGATCGCCTGCCGGCTGTCTTTCGGGAGGCATTAGGCCGATCCCAGCAGGAGCAGAGTCGCCGGGCCCGTAATCTTCGGGTCTTATACGCTGAGCACGAGTCCGCCGACCTGGGCCTCACCCAGCACCGCTTGGCGGCCGATGCCGCCCACCTGACGGTCGAGACGGCCACCACTGGGCCGGATACCCTCCGTACGCTCGAGTCCGGCAGATACGATCTTCTCCTGCTTGACTACCGGATGCCAGGTATGAATGGCCTGGAGATTCTTCAGGCGATGCGGGAGAAGGGGATTCGCCTGCCCGTGATAATGATCACCGGCCACAGAGACGAGGAGACCGCCGTTCAGGCCATGAAGCTCGGGGCAATGGACTATATTGTCAAGCGGGAAGGGTATCTTACCCAGCTTGCCTCCAGCATCGACAGAGCCCTCGCTCAGTGGGCTCTTAGAGAGGAGAAGGAGGCCCTCCTCGTCGTGAGGGATATCGCCAGGGAGATCGCCCCGACCCTTGATCTGAAGGAAGTGTTACAGCTAGTGGCCTCTGCCGCGTGTAGCATCCTGAGGGTGGACCGATCCCTGCTCTATTTCCTCAGCGAGGATGGCGCCGAGCTGGTCCCCGCCGCCTGGCGCGGCTGGTCGGCCGAGGCGGCCACCTGCCTCCGCTTTCGTGTGGGCCAGGGTATCCCGGGTCAAGCGGCTGCCCTGCGTCGGGCGGTCAGTGGGGTGGATAGTCTACCGGAGGCTCTCGCTCGTCAGGGGGGAATCACGCGTGAAGGGATGACAGTGGTGTCAAGGTTGAGCGTACCGCTTGTGGCCCATGACCGGTTACTGGGCGTCCTGAGCGGCGCGGCTACAGAGCCGCTGCGCACCTTCCGCCCCTTGGATGAGACGCTTCTCGGCGACCTCGCCACGTTCAGCGCCGTATGGATCGAGAACGCCCGCCTGTATGAGAACGTTCGGCGGGCGGCCCGCGAGTTGGAGGCGAAGGTGAAGGAACGGACCAGCCAGCTTGAAGATGCGCTTGATCGCGTCGAAACGATGTCGCGCCACAAATCGGAGTTCCTGGCCCACATGTCTCACGAGCTGCGGACGCCGCTGAATAGTATCCTGGGCTTCGCGGAGCTGTTACAGGATCCGCAGTTTGGGACCGTTCCTGCCAAACGGGACCGCTACCTCGACCACATCCACCAAAGCGGTCAACACCTGCTGCAACTGATCAACGACCTGCTCGACCTCTCCAAGGTCGAGGCGGGGAAGCTGGAACTGCAGCCCGAGGCGTTTCCCCTCGCCGAGGCTCTCATGGCCGCCCTTGAGCAGTTCCGGATACAGGCCGACGCGAAAGGGCTGACGCTTTCGTTGCAGATAGAACAGGTGCCGGACAGCTTGGTGGTTGACCCGCTCCGCTTCAAGCAGATTCTGTACAACATCCTCAGCAACGCCGTCAAATTTACCTCAACGGGCGGCTCCATTACGGTCACGGCGCGTCCAGCAGAGATCCCCGAGTGGGTCGAGATCGCGGTGCAGGATACCGGTATCGGGATCAAGGCCGAGGATCTGAGTCGGCTCTTCCAGGAGTTCACCCAGATCGACAGTTCCCTCGCCAAGTCGCACCAGGGGACCGGGCTGGGGCTCGCCCTGACTAAACGGCTGGTCGAGTTGCATGGCGGTATCGTGACCGCCGCTTCCGCGGGCGAGGGGCAGGGCAGCACCTTTACCGTCACCTTGCCGGGTACGGCCGCCCCCGTGTGAGGGCTAACACTCTGGAGCATGAGGTGAGACAATGAGCGCGGCGGCGATCCTTGTGGTCGAAGATGATCCGGCCAACCGGGATCTGATCGTTGAGATGCTTGAGGCCGACGGCTACCAGGTCTACCAGGCGAAGGACGGCTATACGGCCATCGAGATGGCGCAGGCAGAACGGCCAAGACTCATTCTGATGGACCTTGGACTGCCCGGTCTCGATGGTATCGAGACCACGCGACGCCTCAAGGCCGATTCCGCCTTGCGGTCTATTCCGATCGTGGCTGTGACGACCCACAGCCAATTACAGGAGCCTCTGGCCAGAGCCGCCGGGTGCGACGGCTTCCTCACCAAACCGATCAACCGCTCGATGCTGCTCGGCCTCGTCACCCGCCTGATTTCCTGATCCCGCCTATATTCGTTCCTCTGCCCACTGAATCACCTCTTCAGCAATCGCGACTGCTTCAGCGTGCTCTTGCGCGGAAACAGGTCTTGCGAATCCGGGATAGCGGGTAATCAGCGCGTATCGGGTGAGTTCCTCAGCCTTTCGGACCATCAACGGCACACTCTCTCCTTGCGCTTCCAGGATCGACAAAAGCCGAGCCAAGTCATGCACGTACGGGAACTCAATGTTACGCCTAATCATCACGGCTTTGATGGCCTTTTCGGCTGCCTGTTGGGCTTCAAAGCAGAGGTCCTCCAGGTAGGCTTCAGTAATGCCGCTCTTTGCCAACGCCAGGTTTCCCTTCGCGCGATTGAGCCACGCTCGAGGATCATCAGGCGATAAGTGATTGGGCGGCATCATAGATCACCTTTCCCTCCTTCAGGGCAGGCTTGATTACGAGCGCGTGGCTGTCCTTGAACCTCTCCACATCCTCCGGTCTTACCACGATTGCGTCAACCGCCGCGCCGACTCCGTGCAAGTTCCTATAGATCGCGGCCATCAGGTCGAGTGCATCCACCCCGCCCTTGATAATAAGCAAGTCGACGTCGCTATGCGCTCCCATCTCGCCTCGGGCGGCGGACCCAAACAGGATAATCTTTTCGGGATGAGCCACCTCCACGATACGGTGAACGATGTCGTCCAATGTCTTCTGGTCAAGCGTCATCCGCTTCTTCACGGCGTCTGACTCCTTTCGTCCCTGTCTTCTTATGCGGCATGCACTGAGGTGATGCTAAGATTGAGCCTCAGTCATGTCAACTAAAATGTCCCCTCCTTGCATCACGTGCATTCGCGCTCGGAGCGCCGGAGCCTTATCGCGCCCTCGTTTACATTCAGATTTCCGCATTGATTTTTTCGCGCCACTCGCCATATAATATCATCTTATCGGCCGTCCCGCCGAGTTGTGAAATCCGCTCTCTCACAGGATCTTTCCAGCGATAACCAAGCGAAGGGGGGAGATTGATGCCGAGCTATGATTTCAAGTGTGTGAAGTGCAATAAGAAATTCTCGCTGACTATGAGCATCAAGGAGCGGGAGACCAAGCGGCTCAAATGCCCGAAATGCGGCGCTGGAAAACCGGACTCCATCTTCTCCACCTTTTTCGCCAAAACCTCGCGCAAGAGCTGAGGTGATACATGATCCTGGTAACGGGCGCCGGGGGATTCGTCGGCGTCCACCTTCTCAAGCGACTCTCCGCACTCGGCTTGCCGGTCCGCGCGCTTATCCGAAGCGATGCGGATGTCGGGCGGCTGCGTAGGGTAGCCAGGTCGCTCTGCCGATCGGCGATCGCCGATGCCGCGTCGCTAAAGCGCGCGATGCAGGGCGTCGAGCAGGTGATCCACCTCGCCGGGATATTTCGCGAAAGCTGGAAGGAGACCTTTGAGACAGCTCACCAGGATGGGACGCGCCGGCTCATGGAGGCGGCGCGGGAAGCAAAGGTTCGACACGTTGTGTATGTCAGCACCCTCGGCGCGGCCCCAGACCGGATCTATCCGTTTGTTCGCAGCAAGTGGTTGGGCGAAGGAGAGGTACGGAGTAGTGGATTGCCGTTTACGATTCTTCGTCCCTCGCTCTTGTTCGGCGAGGGGGACCATTTCCTGATGCCGCTCTCGAGGTTGTTGAGGTCGAGTCCGTATGCCATTATTCCCGGGTGTGAGCCGCTGCGGTGCCAGCCGCTGTGGGTAGGTGATCTGGTCTCCTGCCTGGTGAAGACGGTGGAGAGCGGGGTAGGGAAAGGCGAGGCGATTGCCTTGGCCGGACCGGCACAGATCTCCTATGAAGGGGTGGTCGATCTGGTGCAAAGAGAGCTTGGGTCCCGCCGACCGAAGATGCTGCTGCCCCTTTCGCTTGCCGCGACGCTGACGCTCTTACTCGAGCGAGTGATGGGGTCGCCCCCCTTGACTACGGGTGTGCTCGACATCTGGCGTCTGGGCGCCATCACATCACGGGATACCGTGCAGAAGGCCTATGGCTTTACACCCATGCCCCTCTCTGAGGGGGCTCGCTACCTCCTGTCGTCCAACGGGCCGCCTGGACGACGCGGGGGTCGCAAAGAGCGCACGATGACTCCGAATCGCTCCATCTAATCTATCGTTCATGGGCAGGTGTGTCTTCATAGATTCTCTGATGAAACGGCTGCTGCTGCACATCGCCGTTATGAGCGCATGCCTGGGGCTTTTGGTTGGAGCAATGGCGATGAGTGACACGCCGCCGGCTGCCGATGACCACGCCCAGCTCGAGTTTCTTGGGCATCATTGGCAGGCGCCCATCCCGCCTCAAGGTCAGCCGCCGGCCCATTTTTCATCGATCGAGGCATCACTTGAGCCGGAAGGTTGCGCGATCTGCCATCGAGCTCAGTACGAGGATTGGAGCAGTAGCCTCCACAGCAAAAGTATGGGGCCAGGGGTGAGAGGCCAGACGATGGAGTTGATCCAAGACAATCCTAAGATGGCGCTCCTGTGCTACAGTTGCCATGCCCCTCTCACCGAGCAGCAGGAGAAGATCGTGAAGAAGAGGCGACATGATTCGGTCTCGCCGCAGAGCGCTTCAGACGATGGGGAGAGCGCCGTGCCGACGTTCAAGACAAACCGCGTCTTCTCAGCTTCGCTGCAGCAGAAGGGCGTGAGTTGTGCCGGATGCCATGTGCGGGGATACCAGCGCTTCGGGCCGCCGAAGCGAGACGGGTCGCTCGAGAATTCCGCTCCGGCAGCGCAGCTTCCCCACGGCGGCGCCGTCAGGACGGCGGCCTTTGAACGGGCTGAGTTCTGCAAAGGGTGCCACCAGTTCGAGCCGAATGGGTATGCCCTGAACGGCAAGCTGCTCGAAAACACCTACAATGAATGGAAAGAGGGGCCGTATGCGCGGGAAGGCAAGGCCTGCCAGAGCTGCCATATGTCTGAGCGGCGGCACCTATGGCGGGGGATCCACGATCCGGAGATGGTCAAGCAAGGCGTATCCGTCCGCCTTTCGCTGGATAAAGCGCGCTACCGGGTCGGCGAGCAAGTCCAGGCTGAGATGACGCTGGTCAATACCGGGGTTGGACATAACTTCCCAACCTACGTGACGCCGAAGGTCGTGGTCCGATGGGAGTTGGTGGATGCGAACGGTAAACGGGTGAATGAGAGTGTGCGAGAGGAACGGATCGGGCGGGAGGTCACGCTTGACCTGACGCAAGAACTCTTTGATACTAGAATTGCGCCCGGTAAGAGCCACGCCGTTCGTTATGTGCGAACCATCGACCGAACGGGGCTCACGTTGCGCGCTTCCGTCGTCGTTGTGCCCGACGATTTCTACATTACGTTCTTCGAGGTGATGTTACCCAAAGCGAGGACGAAGGAGGCCAGAGCTCTGCTGGAACAAGCCATGCGTGAGGGGCGCGCGCGGTCCTTTCCCATCTTCACAGAGAACGTGGCTGTGTCGTGAGGCAGCTCATCACTGAGAGCTGACAGCGAATTGCCGATGAGTGGAGGAGTGTAGTGAAGGTCCTGTTGGTGCACCCGAGCTGCTTGATGTATTCTGAACTCTTCCTCCGGCTGGAGCCATTGGGGTTGGAGAGGGTAGCTCAGGCCGCCCGGTTGGCGGGCCACGAAGTCAGGCTCGTTGACCTGCAGGTGTTTCACCGTCAGGACTACCTGCGCGAACTCCTCGACTTTCGCCCTCAGACCGTCGGCTTGTCCCTGAACTTTTTAGCCAATCTTCCGGAGGTGGTGGAACTGGCGAAGGAGACCAAGCGCCTGCTTCCCACCTGCTTTGTCTTTGTTGGGGGCCACAGCGCTTCTTTTATCCCGCAAGAGCTCCTGGAGCATGCGCAGGGTGCGATCGATTGCATTGTGCGTGGAGAAGGAGAGCCGATCATTCCGCCCCTGCTGGAAGCGATCCTGGATGGGGAGATCGAAACGCTTCCCGGAGTGGTGACAGCTCATGGCATAGGCCCCCCGCCGCTGATGCTCCACGACTTGGACCGTACCCTGCCGGCCCGAGGCCTTGCCCGTCGACGGCACAAGTATTTCATCGGGGTCCTGGATCCTTGCGCCTCAATTGAGTTTACCCGCGGCTGCCCATGGGACTGCTCGTTTTGCAGTGCATGGACCTTCTACGGTCGAAGCTACCGCAAGGTCTCTCCGGAGGTGGTGGGGGAGGATCTGGCCAGGATCGAAGAGCCCAATGCCTTCATTGTGGACGATGTGGCTTTCATCCATCCCGAAGACGGGATGGCGATCGGCCGGGAGATCGAGCGTCTGGGGATCCGCAAGCAGTATTACCTGGAGACCCGGTGTGATGTGTTGCTCCGCAATCAAGAGGTCTTTGCTTACTGGAAGCGACTAGGGCTCCGGTATATGTTCCTCGGCGTGGAGGCCCTCGACGAGGAGGGCCTGAAGGCGATCCGGAAGCGGGCCACGCCCAGCGAGAACTTCAAGGCCCTGGAGGTGGCGCGGGCGCTGGGATTCACAGTGGCTATCAACATCATCGCCGATTCGGGTTGGGATGAGGACAGATTCCGGGTCGTCCGCGAGTGGGCTGCCGGCGTCCCGGAGATCGTCCACCTGACCGTGAACACGCCGTACCCCGGGACAGAGACTTGGTACACCGAGTCGAGGAGGCTGACCTCCCTCGACTACCGGCTGTTCGACGTCCAGCATGCCGTCCTGCCTACGACGCTCCCTCTAAAGCGGTTCTATGAAGAGCTGGTCAAGACCCAGGCGGTCTTGAATCGCAAGCACCTGGGCTGGGCCGCGGTCCGGGGGACTTTCTCCACCGCCTCCAGACTGCTCCTTCAGGGTCAGACGAACTTCGTCCGGATGCTCTGGAAGTTCTCACAAGTGTACAATCCGGAGCGGCAATACGGCGACCACTTTAAAGAGGTCAGATACACCTTGACGCCGCCACCGGACAAGCAAGCTGCCAAACCAACCCCGGTCAAGCTCTTCGTCCATGCTCCAGTGGGGGCTGGGCAGCGAGCGGCCCACACCGAGAGAAGCTCTAACGGAAAGGGCCTGCTCGGGTGAAGAGGCGAAGCGACGGCTGTCCTCGTCATCCTCATGGGCGTGCAACTCATTATCTACGTCGAATAGCAGCGCCGAGATCTGACATCAACCCTTACTGAGGTCCATATGTTCGTATCGCCTGGTCCATTCGTCTTGCAGATCGGCCCGCTTGCCGTTCGTTGGTATGGCCTTCTCTTTGCCATCGCTGTCTTGCTGGGAACCTGGCTGGCGCAGCGTGAGGCGATCCGCCGTGGGGAGGATCCTGATCAGCTTCTCAACGTTATTGTGTTCGGGGTGATGATCGGCTTAATCGGCGCGAGACTCTACTATGTCCTGTTCAATTGGGGCTACTACGGTTCGAGGCCGTTGAAGATCCTGGCGGTGTGGGAGGGGGGGCTGGCGATCCACGGCGGCCTCCTGGCCGGGGGATTGGCTGCGGTCATCTATTCCGTCCGTAAGAAGTTGCCTGTACTGACCTACCTGGACATCATGGCTCCTTCGGCTCCGCTCGGGCAGGCGATCGGTCGGTGGGGCAATTTTTTCAATCAGGAGGCCTTCGGGGTTCCGACCGACCTGCCATGGAAGCTCTACATCGAGCCTTCCCATCGGCCGCCCGATCTGGCCGCCTATGAGTATTTCCATCCGACGTTCCTGTACGAATCGCTCTGGAACCTCCTGGTCTTTACGATCCTTTACTTCGCGCTTCGCCGCCGGCTGGAGCGAATCCCCGGCGCGCTGTTGCTCTGTTATATCGGGCTGTACTCTGTCGGCCGGTTCTTCGTTGAGGGGCTCCGGATCGATAGCCTGATGCTGGGACCTGTACGCGCGGCACAAGTGATGAGCCTCATGTTGATCGCCCTCTCACTTATCGGGCTCGCCTGGCTGTCTGCTGTTGCCAAACGACCTCGATCCTGACAGAGATATGGTGATGAAACGGATCGGCGTCGTGGGGGCCGGGGCTTGGGGGACCACACTTGCCAAGCTCTTAGCCGAGCAAGGACATGCGGTTACCCTTTGGGTGTGGGAGCGCGAGCTCGCCTTCACTATGGCGAAGGAGCGCGAGAACAGTCTCTTTCTGCCGGGGGTTGAGCTGCCCGAGGCGCTTGAGATCACGACCTCCCTCGCCGAGGTCGCTCGAGGCTGCTCGACCCTTCTGCTGGTGATCCCTTCTCACGTCCTTCGTTCCGTATGTACGGAGCTGCTGCCGTTCACTCAGGAATCGACGCTTTTCATCATTGCGACAAAAGGCATAGAACCGGATAGTTGCATGACTATGTCGCAGGTACTACATGAGGTGACTCCATCCAGACGGATGCTGGCTGTGTTATCGGGTCCTACCTTTGCGAAGGAGGTGAGCAGAGGACTGCCTGCGGCGGCAGTTGCAGCGTCAACGAGCGCCGACGTGGCAATACAGGTCCAGAACTTGCTGAGCACCCCAACCTTTCGCGTGTACGCCGGAAGCGATCCATTAGGCGTAGAGTTGGGGGGGGCGATCAAGAATGTCATTGCCATTGCCGCCGGCATCGTGGACGGCCTTGGACTCGGGCACAATGCGCTGGTTGCGCTCATTACACGAGGGTTGCACGAAATGACCCGCCTGGGGGTAGCGATGGGCGCGCGTGCCGAGACATTTGCCGGGCTGGCGGGACTCGGGGACCTTGTGCTGACCTGCACCGGGGATCTCTCACGGAACCGGCAACTCGGGCTGGCGCTTGGCAGGGGCGCGGCGCTTTCCGAACTGCTGCAACGCAGCCCGACGGTGAAGGAGGGGGTCAACGCCTCGAAGGGCGCCGTTGATCTTGCCCGTCGCTTCTCTGTTGACATGCCGATCTGTCGGGAAACCTATGCGGTCCTCTTTGAGCATCGATCGCCGCAGGAGGCGGTGGCGAGTCTGCTGAGTAGAACGTTGAAAGCTGAAGAAGCGTAGAGGCGTGACGTGCCGTACGTGCAGGTCGGGCGCGCTCGAATCCATTTCGTTGAACAAGGTCCGACACCGGCGAGCCGGCTGTCACCGATCGTCTTCATCCACGGGGCGGGTGGGAGCCATCAGGTGTGGCTCCAGCAGGTCAGGACATTGGCGCGTCGGCGACGGGCCATCGCGGTGGACCTTCCGGGGCATGGCGATTCTGAGGGGAGCGGCGCCGACCGGATCGAGGCCTACCGCGACATCGTCAAAAAGTGTATGGCAACCTTAGGTCTGGACCGGACCGTCATGGTGGGCCACTCGATGGGCGGGGCCATTACCCAGAGTCTTGCACTGATCCACCCAGGACTGCTTGCGGCGATTGTACTGGTAGGGACCGGGGCAAGGCTGCGCGTGCAGCCGCAGATCTTCACCGGCCTTCAAGACGACGCAAAGCGAACGGTCGAGCTGATGACCAAGTGGGCGCGCGCGCCAGGCGCCCAGGCGGAACTGCTCCAGCAGGATACCGACGCGATACTGCGCACCCCGGTCTCGGTGATTGAAGGAGACCTTCGCGCATGCAATGTCTTTGACCTTATGGACCAGGTCAAGGCGATTACTCTTCCAACTCTGGTGATCTGTGGGACCGACGACCTGATGACGCCGCCGAAATACGCCGAGTATTTGCATCGGCAGATCAACGGATCGCAGCTTGCGCTCATCCCCGCGGCCGGCCACATGGTCATGCTGGAGAAGCCCGACAAGGTCAGTGAAGACATTGACGCCTTCCTTGAGCGACTGGGCTGTTAAGACATCTTCTGGTAACTACTCAGCCTAACCGCCTAAGCAGTTACGTCTTCTGTTGCGCATCCGGTCGGCCGAACAGGCTGGCCAGCTCTTCGGCTCCTTCACGGTCTGCAATTGCGAGCACTTCATCCCCGACTTCAAATCGAGTGTCGCCGCGCGGAATGAGGATCTGGCCGCGCCGGATGATGGTGGCGATCACCGAGTTCGATGGCAGCGTCAGGTCCTTGATGGCGATGCCCAAGGCGCGGGCTCCCGGCGGGATCTTTTCCTCCACCAGGGAGTAGCGGCCCCTCCGCAGTTTGAGTAACGTCATCATGTCGCCGAGCGACATCTCTTCTTCGATCAGGCTGCCAAAGATCTCCGCTTGGTTGAGAGCTACGTCTACGTGGAACTTCTCGTCGAAGAGCCAGGCGGCGCGGGGATTGTTGATCCAGGCGATGGTGCGAGGCACATGATAGCGGGTGCGGGCAAAGAAGCAGAGCGCCAGATTGTCCTCGTCGGTGGACGTACAGGCGGCCAACACCTTCGCGCGATGAATGCCTGCTTGTTCCATGATCTGCGGATCGATGGGATTGCCTTCGTAGATCACCTCGGTGGGCACTTCATGGTGAAGGCGCGTCAGGATGTCCCGTCGGTGCTCGATCAGTCGGACCTCGTGCCGGCGAGCCAGCAAGAGTGTCGCGAGGTGCGCGGCGGTTCGGCCTCCGCCGGCGATCAGAACAAACATATTACCTCCCTTGTGGCGCCTTCAGTCGCTCACGCAACGTTTCGATACCCGCCATAGTGGAACTCAGGTGCAGGATATCGCCCACCTCCAGACGTTCTTCGGAGGAGGGGAGCACGGCCTTGCCTGCTCTGGTCAGCGCCACGGCCAGACACTGACCTGCGTGGAGGAGATCCTGGAGAGTGCGGCCGTGCCAGGCCTCAGGCACAACCAGTTCGTAGATCTCGACTTCGCCGTTGCCGGCCGAGAACACGCTTCGGGCGAATGCGGGGTAGAGCAACTCCTCGATGCGCGCTGCGCCCCAACTGGTCGAACTGACCACTTGGAGGCCAAAGGCCTCGTGCAAGGCTCGCCAGCGTGGATGATAGTTGCGGACGACGACCTGGGGCACATGATAGACGGTCCGCGCCACGTGCGCGACCACCGCGTTGAGCGAGTCGGAGTTGGTGACGGCGGCGAGACCATCGGCTTGCTCAATGCCCGCTCGGCGTAGCACATCCGTGGCCAGCGCTTCACCTTGCACTGTGTGTCCACGAAAGTCTGCTGACAGGTTACTAAAGGCGGCGGCCACCTGGTCGATCACCGCTACCTGATGCCCCTTCTGGAATAGCCGATAGGCCAACTCTGTACCTACTCGCCCACACCCCACGATAATGACATTCATAGCGTCTTCTGTTCCTCCGATACCCTGGCGCCATTACTCTATTTGATAGGGCACGTCAATAATCACGATCCCCGGCTTGAACAACAGCATCAGTCGTAACAGCATCGCGGCCTGGGTGTGCAGGATATTGTGCCACCAGTGGCGGGGGACAAACTGCGGCACGATGATGGTAATGATCTCGTTGGGCTGCCGCTGCGCTGCAATCTCTTCAATGTACCCCAACAAGGGCTCCAGGAGCAACCGGTAGGGGGAATCAAGCACCACCAGGCGGATTCCATCGCCCCACGATTCCCATTTCCGGTTCAGCGTCTCGGCCTCGACGGGATCGGTGCAGATATGCACGGCCGTAATGTCATCGGACAGTGTTCGGGCATAGCGGAGCGCCGCTAGTGTACCGCGATGGACGCCACTAATCGCCAGGATGACACGCTGGCGCGAGATTCGAGGCGGCCCACCATACTGCTCTAACGAAAGGCGTGCAGCCAGGTCGCGGTAATGGTAATGGATGGCAGAGAACATCGCTACGAGAATTGGCACCAGCAGGATCACGATCCACGCTCCATCGTGAAACTTTGTCATGGCAAAGACCAGCATCACCACTGCCGTGCATACCGCACCAACACCGTTGATCGCCATCTTGAGCGCCCACCGGGGCTCGCGGCGGAGGGTAGAGCCTCGTTCTCGCACCTCCTGCCCCGGTGGAAGGTGCCCGACCTTCCACCACCTGTGTGCCATGCCGGCCTGCGAGAGGGTGAAAGAGAGGAACACGCCAATGGCATAGAGCGGGATCAACGCGTTCACGCTGGCCTGAAACAGCCAGATCAGGAGCGAGGCGATGAGGGCCAGCGCCACAATGCCGCGCGAGTAGACGAGCCGGCTTCCCCGGTAAGTCAGTTGCCGGGGCAAAAAGCCATCCGCCGCCAGGAGGGCGCTCAGCCGCGGGAAGTCGGCAAAGGCTGTATTGGCTGCCATGACCAGGATGAGGGTCGTGGCCGCGATGGTGGCGAGGTACAGTAGGCCACGCCCTCCATAGGTCGTGCGCGCCAGTTGCGAAATCACCGTTTCCGCCTCCGACGGCATAGCGCCGACCTTCAGAGCCAGGAAAGAGATAACCAGGAAGAGCGTGCCCAGGATCGCGGCCATCCACATGAGCGTGATCCCTGCGTTGCGACTGCGCGGCTCCTTAAACGCAGGGACCCCGTTAGAGATCGCCTCCACACCTGTGAGGGCGGTCGTCCCGTTGGAGAAGGCATGGAGCACTACAAACAGGGAGACTGACTGTATGAAGGGTTCTTTTCCGAGATGCGGAGGGTTCTGTACGGCGCCCAGACCCCCGATCAGGTACTGGGTGAGACCGCTCCCTACGGTCAGAAACAGCATCCCGAGGAAGAAGTACGTGGGCACGGCAAACACCGCGCCGGATTCTCTCACACCACGTAAGTTGACCAGCATCATGAACAGCACCAGCCCAATCGCCAATGGTACCCGATAGGGGAAGAGGGAGGGATACGCGGAAGTCATTTGGGCCACGCCAGAAGCCACCGAAACGGCTACCGTCAGGATGTAATCGGTCAGCAGTGCCCCTCCGGCCATTTGGGCGGGGAATTCTCCGAGGTTGTCGCGGGCCACGATATACGCCCCGCCGCCCCCGGGATAGGCGTGGATCGTTTGCTCGTAGGAGAGTGTGACAATAGCGAGCAACGCTACGATGGCCAGCGAAATCGGAAGGGCATAGACGAACGCTGCGGCCCCGGCAGCGGCCAGAACGAATAAAATCTCGTCGGTGGCGTATGCGGTGGAAGAGAGCGCGTCGGATGCGAAGACAGCCAGGCCAATGGTCTTGCCAATAGCCTGGTGGGGGGCATCGGCGGTCCGAAGTGGCCGCCCGATCAGCCAGGTTCGCCAGGAGTGAGGCGGCTGGTATTCGGCGGTTCGTCGTAAGACGGTCGTTCCGCGCTCTTTTTCGAGCGTAGGCACAGATTGCCTCACGATACAGTGTGCAGGATCAGTAAGGCCGGTTGGTCACCTGGACGCCACTACGCTTATGAAGGATGCTATCCCGGTCAGCGTATTCCGTCAAGTTGACAGACGTCACAATGAAAACCTTCGCCCTCACAGGTCTGTTCGTGTGATAGCATAGAGCATACAGGGCATGGAATTCAGCAAAACCGGCTCAATCTAGCCACTCTCCTTGAGCCTGTCAAGCATTATTCCGCCTGAAGATCACCAGCGCAAGGCGCCCGAGATGGGAGGAGTCCATGAGCCTGCATGAAGGGATGACGTTTGAGAGGACCTGGAGGGTGACTAAGGCTGAGGCGGCCGACCGGCACGGCAATCCGTTCATCCATGTGCTCACCACGCCGGTTGTCGTCGAGTGGATGGAGGAGGCGGCGACAGCCGGTGTGCAGTCGCATCTGCCTGAGGGGCAGGGCACAGTCGGCAGCAGTCTGAAGATGAAGCACCTGGCGCCGACCCCGATCGGACTTATGGTAAAGGTAGTGGCGAAGTTGACGCAGATTGAAGGACGGCGTCTCACGTTCCGAATCGAGGTCTTCGACGAGGTGGAGCAGATTGCCGAATGTGAGCACACACGGGTCATCGTTGATCTCGCGCGCTTCCACGACAAGGTCGGAAGAAAGGCGGGAGGGACGAGAGGCTCGTGAGTGAAACTGTCGGGTCCAGCGCCTCAGAGTTTCCTTGACAGTTTCCGCGACCGGGCAAATAATACCCTTCCGGATTCGGAGTATGTCTCACAA